>NZ_VNXE01000118.1:0-371 GCF_009820115.1 Escherichia sp. HH41S | reverse complement strand
GTGCCGGAACCGGATAAGGGTTCAGACATACTTTTTTCTCCTGTAAATAAAAAAGGGCCACCAGCGGCCCGTAAAAACACCCCGTCAAAGGCACCCGCAGATGCCTTTTGTGTGGTGTTATTCAGATTTACGTAGTAAAGGCCGGAGCACGACCAGCGCCATCGCCACCAGCACGCCATCTGCCAGCACCGACATCAGCCGTCTGGTGAAATCCACCGCCACTACCAGAAACAGCAGGATGGCAGCCAGCACAAGGCGCGCACTTTTCACAGGTACTGCTCCAGCGGTAGCTGAAGCGCCTGAGCAATTTTCTTGAGTTGTGCTTCTTCATCCGGACCAATGCCATCCTGGTCAGCGATATCAAGGCACAG
>NZ_VNXE01000052.1:0-372 GCF_009820115.1 Escherichia sp. HH41S | reverse complement strand
GTGCCGGAACCGGATAAGGGTTCAGACATACTTTTTTCTCCTGTAAATAAAAAAGGGCCACCAGCGGCCCGTAAAAAACACCCCGTCAAAGGCACCCGCAGATGCCTTTTGTGTGGTGTTATTCAGATTTACGCAGTAAAGGCCGGAGCACGACCAGCGCCATCGCCACCAGCACACCATCTGCCAGCACCGACATCAGCCGTCCGGTGAAATCCACCACCACTACCAGAAACAGCAGGATGGCAGCCAGCACAAGGCGCGCACTTTTCACAGGTACTGCTCCAGCGGTAACTGCAGCGCCTGAGCAATTTTCTTGAGTTGTGCTTCTTCATCCGGACCAATGCCATCCTGGTCAGCGATATCAAGGCACAG
>NZ_VNXE01000114.1:0-374 GCF_009820115.1 Escherichia sp. HH41S | reverse complement strand
AGCGCCGCACCGCTGTCATTAATCTGCACACCGGCACGGCAGTTCCGGCTGTCGCCGGTATTGTTCGGGTTGCTGATGCGCTTCGGGCTGACCATCCGGAACTGTGTCCGGAAAAGCCGCGGCGAACTGGTATCCCAGGTGGCCTGAACGAACAGTTCACCGTTAAAGGCGTGCATGGCCACACCTTCCCGAATCATCATGGTAAACGTGCGTTTTCGCTCAACGTCAATGCAGCAGCAGTCATCCTCGGCAAACTCTTTCCATGCCGCTTCAACCTCGCGGGAAAAGGCACGGGCGTCTTCCTCCCCGATGCCCAGATAGCGCCAGCTTGGGCGATGACTGAGCCGGAAAAAAGACCCGACGATATGATCCTG
>NZ_VNXE01000014.1:0-376 GCF_009820115.1 Escherichia sp. HH41S | reverse complement strand
GGCGCTTTGAGCACGGTGTGACGGACTGTTACACACTGTTCCGGGATGCTTATCATCTGGCGGGGATTGAGATGCCGGACTTTTATCGTGAGGATGACTGGTGGCGTAACGGTCAGAATCTCTATCTTGACAATATGGAGGCGACTGGTTTTTACCGTGTCGCACTGACAGAGGCGCAGCCGGGCGATGTGCTGCTGTGCTGCTTTGGTTCATCGGTGCCGAATCATGCCGCTATTTACTGCGGTGACGGCGAGCTGCTGCACCATATTCCTGAACAACTGAGCAAACGAGAGAGGTATACCGACAAATGGCAGCGACGCACACACTCCCTCTGGCGTCACCGGGCATGGCGCGCATCTGCCTTTACGGGGATTTA
>NZ_VNXE01000042.1:0-376 GCF_009820115.1 Escherichia sp. HH41S | reverse complement strand
GGCGCTTTGAGCACGGTGTGACGGACTGTTACACACTGTTCCGGGATGCTTATCATCTGGCGGGGATTGAGATGCCGAATTTTCATCGCGGGGATGACTGGTGGCGTAACGGCCAGAATCTCTATCTGGATAATCTGGAGGCCACAGGGCTGTATCAGGTGCCGTTGTCATCAGCACAACCGGGCGATGTGCTGCTGTGCTGTTTTGGTTCATCGGTGCCGAATCATGCCGCAATTTACTGCGGCGACGGCGAGCTGCTGCACCATATTCCTGAACAACTGAGCAAACGAGAGAGGTACACCGACAAATGGCAGCGACGCACACACTCCCTCTGGCGTCACCGGGCATGGCGCGCATCTGCCTTTACGGGGATTTA
>NZ_VNXE01000008.1:0-140935 GCF_009820115.1 Escherichia sp. HH41S | reverse complement strand
TTTTTCGTCTTGCGACGTTAAGAATCCGTATCTTCGAGTGCCCACACAGATTGTCTGATAAATTGTTAAAGAGCAGTGCCGCTTCGCTTTTTCTCAGCGGCGCGGGGTGTGCATAATACGCTTTCCCGCTTCAGAGTCAAGCATTTTTTTGCTTTTCTCTGTCGAGATTCTCAGGAGAACCCCGCTGACCCGGCGGCGTGTTTGCCGTTGTTCCGTGTCAGTGGTGGCGCATTATAGGGAGTTATTCCGGCCTGACAAGAGGAAATTTAAAATAATTTTCCAACCGCGCAACATTCAACCAAATCAGTCTAAAACTGCCAGTTTTTCGAGCGTTTCGAAGCCGTAGCGCTGTAAAACGGGCAATAATTGTTCAGCTTCTGGCGTCATTGCCATACAAAAGGCAATATTCGCATCGGCGGATTTTGCATCCGGGGCTTCATGTTCTAACAACCAGGCCGTTCGGCGAGCAATCGCTGCGCCAGAATCCACCAGCCGTGTTCCCTCTGGCAGCACTTGTAACAGTTCTTCTTGTAGTAGAGGGAAGTGGGTACACCCCAGAACAACGGTATCTGGTGGCTCTTTCATTCTTAACCACGGGCGCAAGATACGCTTTAGTGCATCCAGAGAAACATCTTCGCCATGCAGCTTCGCTTCAGCCAACTCAACCATCTCTGCCGAGCCCAGCATTTCTATCTGGCATTCATTAGCGAAACGCGCGATCAGCTCATGAGTATAAGAACGTTTAACTGTTCCGCGGGTTGCCAGTAATCCGACAATGCCATTAGCTGTCAGACGTGCCGCTGGCTTAATTGCCGGAACGACACCGACAACCGGGAACGCAAACTTCTCGCGTAATGCAGGAAGTGAAACGGTACTGGCGGTGTTGCAAGCGACCACTGCCAGCGCAAGGGGATAGCGTTCTTGCACTGCGGTGACAATTGCCACCACTCGCTCAACAATAAACTCTTCGCTTTTTTCGCCATACGGGAAAGCGACGTTATCGAAAGCATAAATGTAATGGAGATCCGGTAAGAGATGCCGGATCTCGTCATAGACCGACAACCCACCAACGCCGGAGTCAAACACCAGCACGGTGGGACGTGGTTCAGAAGGTGTAGCTGCCAGACAAGGTGTATTCCCGTCCTGCAGTTTGGTAGCCATAGACTGTCTCATAATCTTTGTCGAACAGGTTGGCTATTTTACCACGAACTGTCAGGTGAGAGGTGACCGGATACGCAACCGCAAGATCCCACAAGCTCACACCGCCCATTTTAACGGTTTGATAAGGATAAGATGAGTAATCCTTATCATAGCGAGTGCCTAAATACTGATAAGTAATACCCCAGTCGAAGTCATACAACTGCCAGTCGAGCTGGTATTTCACCTGCTGTTTAGCACGGCGTAACAACGGCGTGTCGGTAATTGCATTGCGCGCATCGACATAATCATAACTCACAGTATGCGTCAGTGGTCCGGTATCAAAATTGGCGGTCGCCTCGACGCCCTTAATCCGCGCTTTCCCTTCGTTGTAATATTTCAGGGTGTGATCATCATAATCTATCAAGTCACTGACATCGTTACGATATCCGGAAATACGCCAGTTCACCCCAGCGGTTAAGCCTTCAAACGCGCCTTCCCACTGTTTGCTTTTCTCCGGGTCCAGATTCGGATTTCCGTAGAAGCCATACAGTTGCCCAAGATTTGGTGCCTTATAAGATGTCCCGTAGGAAGCAATGAAGCGATAACCTTCGATAAATTCCCAACCGGCGCTGGTTTGCCAGGTTCCATGACGACCAAACTGTGAGTTATCGTCGCTGCGTGCTGCGCCTTCAAAGGTAAAATCGCCGACTTGTTGCAGCCCGGTCAGATAGATGCCGGTATTACGTTGATCATATCCATCCTCTACATAACCTGTACCCGGCGTTGTAGTCTGTTTCTGCCAGTCAACACCCGCACCAATACTACCGTGACCAACGATGACATTGTTTGCCCACTGGACGGTGTATTGCTTCATCTCATCAAGCGTCGCCGACGAATCATAACGACCATAATGCGGATCGTAGTTGTAATCTTTGCTATGGCTATAGCTGGTAATGAGTTGTGATTTAATCAGTTCGCCGTTATAGCGCAGCCCGGCGTCCCAACTTTGGCTATAGAGTTTACGGGTATCGAGCAACGGTGAGCCGGGAGAATAATATGCGTCATAATTGGTACGGTTATCATAGCCATAGCCGCGCACAAAACCGCTCCAGACATCAGTAAAGTTATGCTCCAGCGCGCCATAAAGCGTTTTACTTAAAAAACCATCGTTATCTGGCTGAGCTTGCGTTCCGGTATTACCATAGGCGACAACATCATAACCATGAGTATGGGCATAATCGCCCAACAGCGTTACCCGTGTCTTATCTCCCAGTTGTTGCTGTGTAGAAACATCATAGTTCTGATAGCTATTGCTTCCCCACCCTGCTGAAATTTCCGTTCCGGGTTGATCGCGCGTCGTGATGATATTCACGACCCCACCTATTGCATCGGAACCATAGACGGCGGAGCGCGGCCCACGGATATATTCAACACGCTGGACAAGCGCAATAGGGAACTGGCTAAGGTCGGCAGAACCACTCACCCCCGCCAGATTCAGGCGGACGCCATCAATTAACACCAACACATGACTGGCATTTGTACCGCGAATAAAAATAGATGAGAGCTGACCTGAACCGCCGTTTTGGGTGATATCGACACCCGGAAGACGGCGCAGCACATCATTGACCGAGGTCGACTGCCAGCGGTCGATATCCTGACGCGTCACAACGGTGGTTGGTGCAAGCACAGTGCTGCGCGGCTGTTCAAAACGGTTAGCAGTAACGACGAGAGTATCCGGGCTGGTATCCTGTGCCCAAGCGGAAAATGCCGTGACGGAACACGCCGTCAGCAGCGAAGCTTTTTTAATCATTGTAAAGCATCCACAATAGAAGAAGGATGCCGCAGGCTTCATCAATATTACGCGATGATGAGAACCAGATGCGACGTTAGCCGGCAGGTCTTCGGGCTTGGAGGGGTATATAAAATACTAAGAGATGATGACTTCCCACCGGATGGCAGTGTCCGCATAACGCAATCATCGCACCTTTCCTTACCGCTGCGCGTCAGCTCCAGATTTGCACTGGATTCCCTATTAACTCACAGGACCGGCGAGTGGATGCTACAGGTTGTAACAAGTTGCTGTCCAGACGTAGCTCACAAATAGGAATACATCAAGATCTGGACATCTGATGAGCAATCCCTACAATCGCCGCGTACATTTCATTTTCAGGATACATCATGACCCCCGAACACCTTCCAACAGAACAGTATGAAGCGCAGTTAGCCGAAAAAGTGGTACGTTTGCAAAGTATGATGGCGCCGTTTTCTGACCTGGTTCCGGAAGTGTTTCGCTCGCCGGTCAGTCATTACCGGATGCGTGCGGAGTTCCGCATCTGGCACGATGGCGATGACCTGTACCACATCATTTTCGATCAACAAACCAAAAGCCGTATCCGCGTGGATAGCTTCCCCGCCGCCAGTGAACTTATCAACCAGTTGATGACGGCGATGATTGCGGGTGTGCGTAATAATCCCGTTCTGCGCCACAAGCTATTCCAGATTGATTACCTCACTACGCTGAGTAATCAGGCGGTGGTTTCCCTGCTGTACCATAAAAAGCTGGATGACGAATGGCGTCAACAGGCGGAAGCTCTGCGCGATGCGTTGCGCGCACAAAATTTAAATGTGCATCTGATTGGTCGGGCAACGAAAACCAAAATCGCGCTGGATCAAGATTACATCGACGAACGTCTGCCGGTCGCAGGGAAAGAGATGATCTACCGTCAGGTAGAAAACAGCTTTACCCAGCCGAACGCGGCGATGAATATTCAGATGCTGGAATGGGCGCTGGACGTCACCAAAGGCTCAAAAGGCGATTTACTGGAGCTGTACTGCGGCAACGGTAACTTCTCATTAGCCCTGGCGCGCAATTTTGATCGGGTATTAGCCACCGAAATCGCCAAGCCGTCGGTCGCTGCCGCGCAATACAACATTGCCGCTAACCATATTGATAACGTCCAAATTATTCGTATGGCGGCAGAAGAATTTACTCAGGCGATGAATGGTGTGCGCGAGTTTAATCGCCTGCAAGGGATCGACTTGAAGAGTTATCAGTGCGAAACCATTTTTGTCGACCCACCGCGCAGCGGTCTGGACAGTGAAACCGAGAAAATGGTGCAGGCGTATCCACGTATTCTGTATATCTCCTGCAACCCGGAAACATTATGTAAGAATCTGGAAACATTAAGCCAGACGCACAAGGTTGAACGTCTGGCTCTGTTTGATCAGTTCCCCTATACGCACCATATGGAGTGCGGCGTATTACTGACCGCTAAGTAAAGCCCATGCCGGATGCGCTAGCATCCGGCATGAACCGATTACTCAGCAACTTCCTGCTTACGGTTACGCATCTTCGCGCCAATCCAGAACACCATAATGACGGACAGTACTGCCGGGAAGAAGTTAGAGCCGATATCCGGATATTCCGCACGAACTACCGTGCTGTACAGCAGTACGCCGAGAATAAAACAAGCAGCAGCCAGACCCGGCAAGCCTACCGGCATAGTGCGATTAAGATAACGTTGATGCAGGCAGTAAACTGTCAGCACCAGGGAAATAATGGGGAATACAGAAAATGGCACAATGGAGCTAAACAGCGCTGCGAAAGTACCATTAATCGATAAGCCAGCCACCAGCGCCAGCAGCAGCGTACCTCTATCTTGATTTGCTTGTTTCATTACTCGTCCTTCACATTTCCCGGAATAATTGCGGTTTTCTCTTGTTCACGGCGATACCAGTAATAAGCCCCTTTCGAAATCATTCGCAGTTGCAGTACCAGTCGCTCTTCTAATTGCCGACGTTGTTCGACGCCGACGTCCAACGCCTCGGCACCCGCACTGAAGACAATCGTCACCATGGCTTCGGCTTGCGCTTCAGTAAACGCACGCGGCATATGGTTTTCGAGTTCCAGATAGTCCGCAAGTTCCGCAATGAAGTGCTGAATTTCACGCGCAACGGCGGCACGAAACGCAGCGGAGGTGCCGGAGCGTTCCCGCAATAATAACCGGAAGGCGTTAGGATTATTACCGATGAACTCCATAAATGTGGAGACCGAGGTGCGGATCACACTCCCGCCTTTGGCGATACGCTGACGCGCCTGGCGCATGAGTTGGCGTAGCATTAAACCGCTCTCATCAACCATGGTCAGACCGAGTTCGTCTACGTCGCGAAAATGCCGGTAAAAAGAGGTGGGAGCAATGCCCGCTTCACGCGCCACTTCACGCAAACTCAGGCTGGCGAAGCTGCGTTCAGCACTTAATTGGCTAAATGCGGCTTCCACCAGCGAACGGCGGGTTTTTTCTTTTTGTTGCGCTCTTACGCCCATCACGATGTCTGAATCCTTGCCAAAAGTACTGCAGGCACTATACCAGAGAATGAACATACTGGATTGCTCCAGTGTTGTGAATGAACGGTAACGCAATAAAACATATTTACTGCAATTCTTTGGCCGGTTCTTTTACGAACAACGGAAACCTGCCACTTAAACGGTGAGTACTGGCGATAAAAATCCAATAAAACGTTCAAGGCAAAAGTAAGAAACAGACAAAGCAAAGGCCGCTCACGATATAGCCAGATAAATGACGGGGATCAATTGGCTTACCCGCGATAAAATGTTACCATTCTGTTGCTTTTATGTATAAGAACAGGTAAGCCCTACCATGCCACATTCCTACGATTACGATGCCATAGTAATAGGTTCCGGCCCCGGCGGCGAAGGCGCTGCAATGGGCCTGGTTAAGCAAGGTGCGCGCGTCGCAGTTATCGAGCGTTATCAAAATGTTGGCGGCGGTTGCACCCACTGGGGCACCATCCCGTCGAAAGCTCTCCGTCACGCCGTCAGCCGCATTATAGAATTCAATCAAAACCCACTTTACAGCGACCATTCCCGACTGCTCCGCTCTTCTTTTGCCGATATCCTTAACCATGCCGATAACGTGATTAATCAACAAACGCGCATGCGTCAGGGATTTTACGAACGTAATCACTGTGAAATATTGCAGGGGAACGCTCGCTTTGTTGACGAGCATACGTTGGCGCTGGATTGCCCGGACGGCAGCGTCGAAACACTAACCTCTGAAAAATTTGTTATTGCCTGTGGTTCTCGCCCTTATCATCCAACAGATGTTGATTTCACCCATCCACGCATTTATGACAGCGACTCAATTCTTAGCATGCACCACGAACCGCGCCATGTACTGATTTACGGTGCTGGAGTGATCGGCTGTGAATATGCGTCGATCTTCCGCGGTATGGATGTAAAAGTGGATCTGATCAATACCCGCGATCGCCTGCTGGCATTTCTCGATCAAGAGATGTCAGATTCTCTCTCCTATCACTTCTGGAACAGTGGCGTAGTGATTCGTCACAACGAAGAGTACGAAAAGATCGAAGGCTGTGACGACGGTGTGATTATGCATCTGAAGTCGGGCAAAAAGCTGAAAGCCGACTGTCTTCTCTATGCCAACGGTCGCACCGGTAATACCGATTCGCTGGCGTTACAGAACATTGGGCTGGAAACTGACAGTCGTGGACAGCTGAAGGTCAACAGCATGTATCAGACCGCACAGCCACACGTTTACGCGGTGGGCGACGTGATTGGTTATCCGAGCCTGGCGTCGGCGGCCTATGACCAGGGGCGCATTGCCGCGCAGGCGCTGGTGAAAGGCGAAGCCACCGCACATCTGATTGAAGATATCCCTACCGGTATTTACACCATCCCGGAAATCAGCTCTGTGGGCAAAACCGAACAGCAGCTGACCGCGATGAAAGTGCCATATGAAGTGGGCCGCGCCCAGTTCAAACATCTGGCACGCGCACAAATCGTCGGCATGAACGTGGGCACGCTGAAAATTTTGTTCCATCGGGAAACAAAAGAGATTCTGGGCATTCACTGCTTTGGCGAGCGCGCAGCCGAAATTATTCATATCGGTCAGGCGATTATGGAACAGAAAGGTGGCGGCAACACTATTGAGTACTTCGTCAACACCACCTTTAACTACCCGACGATGGCGGAAGCCTATCGGGTAGCCGCGTTAAACGGTTTAAACCGCCTGTTTTAACACTTTATCGAAATGGCCATCCATTCTTGCGCGGATGGCCTCTGCCAGCTGCTCATAGCGGCTGCGCAGCGGTGAGCCCGGACGATAAACCAGGCCAATAGTGCGGCGTGGTTCCGGCTTAATACACGGCAAATAAACAACCCCATCGCGTTTACGCTCCGGCGGCACAGCCAGCGCAGGCAGTAAAGTGATCCCGCTACCTGCCGCCACCATGTTGCGCAGAGTTTCCAGGCTGGTCGCGCGGAAGTGTGTATCTTCATCCGCCCCGGCTTCAAAGCAGAAACCCATTGCCTGATCGCGCAAACAGTGACCATCTTCCAGCATCAGCAGTTTTTCCCCTGCCAGATCGGCCATTGGTACGCATTCGCGGTTCGCCCACGGGTGATCTTCATAGATAGCCAGCAACATTGGCTCATCAAACAACGGCACTTCAATGAATGCTTCGCTCTCTTTCACCAGCGCGAGGATCACGCAATCGAGTTTGCCGCTGTCCAGTTGCGCCAGTAACTGGTGGGTCTGTGCTTCATGCAGATACATTTCCAGCTTTGGAAAGGTCTGGTGCAGCATCGGGATAATATGCGGTAACAGGTAAGGCCCAACCGTGGGAATCAAACCAATATGCAGCGGCCCGGACATTGTCTCGCCCTGCTGGCTTGCCATCTCTTTAAGGACTTTCACCTCACGCAGCACGGTACGCGCCTGATCCACCAGCAGCATTCCCGCCTGGGTGAATAACACTTTACGGCTGGTCCGCTCCAGCAACATCACGCCCAGCTCATCTTCCAGCTTACGAATTTGCCCGCTAAGCGTCGGCTGGCTAACGTGGCAGGAATCTGCCGCACGCCGAAAATGACGGTGTTCAGCCAATGCCACCAGGTACTCAAGATCACGAATATTCATTATCCATCCTCCATCGCCACGATAGTTCATGGCGATAGGTAGAATAGCAATGAACGATTATCCCTATCAAGCATTCTGACTGATAATTGCTCACAGAAACGGAGCGGCACCTCTTTTAACCCTTGAAGTCACTGCCCGTTTCGAGAGTTTCTCAACTCGAATAACTAAAGCCAACGTGAACTTTTGCGGATCTCCAGGATCCGCTTTTTTTTATTCTACAGGCCCACAGCAAGAGAGCCTGATAGTAACAGTTACTCAATCCGATCTTTGACAATAAAGAAGTAACACAGCGCCCCGGTGAACGTCACACAGGCCGCGATAACCAGCGCCAGATTAAACGAGTGCGTGGTATCCACTACCCAACCGGTTACGATCGGAGCAAAGGAAGCAAAAACAAAACTGCCAAAGTTTTGAATCCCGGCGATGGAAGCCACTTTTGTTTCTGACACCATCACCTGCACCAGTCCCCATGCAGATGTTCCCGCGAAATGCACGCAGAACAGCGCCATTGAGATAAACGCTACAGCCTGGGCTGGCGAGGAGGATTGCACGACCAGCAACGTGCCTAATGCCGACATCATCAAACCGCAGACAATAGCCGTTTTACGCGTCTTCGCCAGGTCGTAGCCTTTTTTCGCCAGCCGATCGACAACAATACCGTTAACCCACATCCCGACCGCCGCCGCGAGGAAAGGAATCGCCGCCACCCAACCGGTTTTCGCCAGACTGAAGCCTTGCTCGGCTTGTAAATAACCGGGTAACCACGCGATGTAGAGCCAACCGGTATAATTGACGCCAGAGAAACCTAAAATCATCCCCCAGGTTGTCCGATGCTTAAACAGCGCCAGCCACTCGCTAAATTGTAATTGTGGACGCGGTTTAACCGGCGCGGAGAGATAGGTCCGTTCTTCGTCGGTCAGGACAAACTGCGCCCGGTTGCGATACCACGCGTACCAACAGATCCCAACCAGAATCCCCGCCACGCCGATGATGACGAACATTGCCCGCCAGCCCCATGCCAGCTGCATCAATACAAGAGCAGGAGGCGCAATAGCCTGACCGATAACGGTAGATGAGTTAAAAATCCCCAGCGCCGTGCCGCGTTCTTTTTGCGCATACCAGTCGGTGATCGACTTTACTCCCGCAGGCATAAATGGCGCTTCGCCAATACCCAGACCGATACGCATTAAAATAAAGTGGCTAAAAGAATTAACCATTCCTGTTAATGCCTGCATTAATGACCAGAATATTAAGCCTGCACCTAAAACTATTCGTGGGCCAAAGCGGTCTAGCAAAATACCGGAAGGGAGTTGTGAAAAACCATAAGACAGAGAAAATGCAGAAAGCAAAACGCCAAATTCTGTCGCCGATAATCCTAACTCGCCACGAATCGCTTCGCCTGCCACGCTCAATGACGAACGGTCGAGGAAATTAACGATCCCCGCCATAAATAATAAAACCAGCGTTACTGTCTGAATACGACGAATCCGTTGCGGTTTATTACCCGCAACACTGGTTGACACATCAACGTCCATTTTTAGCTCCTTGAGCGGAATTAATCGATTTGCTGACTATTCAGAAAATAATTAAGCGAACCGTTATTACCAGTTCCACAATGTGCCATCTTCCAGTCGTGCGACGGGGAGATACGCCGGGTCATACGGATATTTCGCCGCCAGTTTCTCATCGAAAGAAATACCCAGCCCCGGTTCATCGCCTGGGTGCATATAACCTTCATCGAAGCGCCAGCTGTGCGGGAAGACTTCAAGCATTTGTTCGGAATAGCCCATGTACTCCTGAACACCAAAGTTTGGCACCCAGAGGTCAAAATGCAGCGCCGCCGCATGACAAACAGGCGATAAATCTGAAGGGCCATGCGAACCGGTACGTACCTGATAAAGCGATGCAAAATCGGCAATCCGTCGCATCCCGGTAATGCCGCCTGCATGGGTAATCGTCGTGCGAATATAGTCAATCAGCTGCTCTTCGATTAACTGCTTGCAGTCCCAGATACTGTTAAACACTTCACCGACCGCAATCGGCGTCACAGTATGCTGGCGAATCAGACGAAAACATTCCTGGTTCTCGGCAGGCGTCGGATCTTCCATCCAGAACAGGCGGTAATCCTCAATGCTCTTCCCAAAGCGCGCCGCTTCGATAGGAGTCAGGCGATGGTGCATGTCATGCAACAGATGTTCGTTAAAACCGAACTTATTACGCACCGCTTCAAATAACTTCGGTGTAAAATCGAGATACTTTTCTGAAGACCACAACTGCTCTTCCGGCCACAGGACTTTGGTTGCCGGTTCATACGCCAGTCCTTTGCCCTTCGCCAGGCCATAAGTGGTTTGCATACCCGGTACACCGCACTGCACACGAATCGCCTTAAAGCCCATCTGCTGGTGCTTTGCATAGTCTTCAAGGACTTCATCAATCGTGCGCCCGGTGGTGTGGCAATAAACCATCACGCCTTCACGAGAAGCCCCACCAAGCAGTTGATACAATGGCATATTTGCCGCTTTGGCTTTGATATCCCACAACGCCATATCAATGGCAGAAATGGCCGACATCGTGACGGGGCCACGTCGCCAGTAAGCACCTTTATAAAAGAATTGCCAGATATCTTCGATACGGCTGGCATCGCGGCCAATTAATTGTGGACAAAGATGATCTTTCAGATAAGAAGCGACCGACAATTCGCGACCATTTAATGTGGCATCTCCCAATCCACAAAGTCCGCTTGCAGTGGTTATTTTAAGCGTAACGAAATTACGTCCTGGGCAAGTAACAAAAACATCTGCAGCAATAATTTTCATTATTGCAATCTCCTGTGTTGTAAATAGACGCTTCAAACTTAATTTTACGCCTACTACCATACAAGAGAGAAAGAGCGATTATTCAACCGTGATCACATTAAAAATAAAAATTTCCGCCGAGGAGAAAAAACACCCTCAAAAACCACCTGAATAATTAACCATCATCGTTAAAACAACACGTTAAATAATCACATAACAAACTCCATTAATCATTAAAAATGAGCGCAGCAATAGAAATGAATTATATTCAATTAATTAAAATATGTATTGATTGATGTATTGAAAATATGATTTTCATGGGGAGAGTGAAGGTAAAGAAGACGCAAGAATAAAAAGGAATATGACAAATAATAGTTCTGGTTGGGCGTTAAATTTAAGGTCACCAGAATGCTGACAAATTTCTGCCTGAGGCAGTCCGCCTACGTAGTGTCGCTACTTTATAGGCGTGGTAAGCTCCCCATTTTCAGGGGAGCAATATAAACCAATTACCCCAACCGCGCCTGCGCAAAAGCAATCGCCTGCGCCACCTGCTGCGGTGAGACGCCGCCTTTTGCCGCACGCTTGTCGAGGCACGATTGCAGCGACAGAATCGGATAGACATCTTCGCCAATCACCTGACTGAATGTCTGCAACTCGACGAGCGGCAGATCTTCCAGCGGTTTGCCCTGACGAATGGCTTCCACCACCGCTTCACCCACAATATGATGCGCCTCGCGGAAAGGTACGCCTTTCGCCACCAGGTAATCCGCCAGTTCAGTGGCGTTGGCGTAACCCTGCTGAGCCGCTTCCTGGCAACGTGGGCGTTTCACCTGAATCCCGTCCAGCACCAGCGCCGCCATATGCAGGCAGTCCAGCCAGGTATCGAGTGCGTCGAATAAGCCCTCTTTGTCTTCCTGCATATCTTTGTTGTAAGCCAGCGGCAAACCTTTCAGCGTCATCATCATGCCAGTCAACGCGCCCTGAACACGACCGCATTTACCGCGAATCAGCTCCAGCGCATCCGGGTTTTTCTTCTGCGGCATTAATGATGAACCGGAAGTAACACGATCAGAAAGCTCCACAAAACCCGCTTCGCCGGTGTTAAAGAAAATCAGATCTTCGGCAAAACGCGACAAATGCACCATACCGATAGCGGCGGCAGAAAGCAGTTCCAGCACGTGGTCGCGGTCAGAAACGCTGTCGAGACTGTTACGGGTCGCCGAGGCAAAGCCCAGCCAGCCTGCTAACTGTTCACGGTCGATTTCATAAGCCGTTCCCGCCAGTGCGCCACAGCCTAACGGGCTGACATCCAGACGCTTAAGCGCATCCTGCAAACGGCTTTCATCACGCGCCAGCATCTCAACATAGGCCAGGCACCAGTGCGCAAACGTCACCGGCTGGGCGCGTTGCAGGTGAGTGTAACCAGGCATTACCGCGTCCTGATTATTCTGCGCGGTCTCGACCAGAGCGGATTGTAACTGTCGGTTAGCCGTCAGTAACTCACTAACGGTATCTTTGCACCACAGTTTCAGGTCAGTCGCTACCTGATCATTACGGCTACGCCCGGTGTGCAGTTTTTTGCCTAACTGGCCCACTTTGTCGATCAGTTTGCCTTCTACCCAGCTATGGATATCTTCAGCGTCGCTTTCAAGAATTTGTTGTGGTCTGGCGCGAACATCTTCCAGCAGCACATTGAGCGCCTCTTCCAGTTGCACCTGTTCTTCTGCGGTTAACACGCCTACCGTTACCAGCGCTTTGGACCAGGCCACAGAGCCAACAATATCCTGCTCCGCCAGACGGTAATCAAAGCGCAGTGAGTCGTTGAATTGTTTAAACCGTTGATCTGCTGCCTGGGTAAAACGCCCGCCCCAAAGTGCCATAACTCTGTTTCCTTATTTTGAAATTCAATGCCAGAAAGCTACGTCTCCGGCCAACAAAACTTAAGCTAAAATCCGCGTACCCATCGGCATACCGTTAAACAGTGCCGGAAGCTGTTCCGCATGACGCCAGGAGGCAATATCTACCGGGCGACCCAGCGTGCGCGCAGCGTCCAGCGCCGCGTTCACTTTCACTATCATGCCGTCAGTAATAATGCCCTGCTCAATCAGTTGTTCTGCTTTCGCTGCGGTCATTTCGGCAATACGTTGCCCTTTGCCGTCGAGAATACCGCTGACATCAGAGAGCAAAATCAGATCCGCGCCCAGCGTTGCCGCCAGCGCCGTCGCCGCCTGGTCAGCATTGACGTTCATCAGTTGCCCTTCGTCCGTTACGCCAATGGAGCTGACCACTGGCAGATAACCGTTTTCCAGCAACGTGTTGATAAGCTTAGGCGAACCTGGCTGCGCCAGTCCAACATGGCCTAACTCTTCATCGAGCTGGGTCACTTTTACGCTGTCGCCGTCACCGAGAAACAAACCTACGGCTGCAATCTGATGTTTCTTCGCCCATGCCAGCAGGGTTTTATTTGCCGTTCCCGCCAGCGCTCCGGTGATAATGTCTATCTGATCCGCAGGCGTCACCCGCAGGCCGTTTTTCTTTTTCACCGGCAGATTCAGTCCTTTCATCAGCTCATCCACCACGCAGCCGCCGCCGTGGACAATCACCAGCGGACGCTGATGTGACTCGCGATAATTCACCAGGGCGCTAAACAGACGTTCCAGCGCCTCTTCACTATCCAGCAGTACGCCGCCCAGTTTGATAATTAATGGATTCATCATTGCACCCCTAAATAAGAGACTGCGTTTCCGCATAGCCGAAACGAATATTGGCGCACTGTACCGCTTGTGCTGCCGCGCCTTTCAATAAGTTGTCTTCGGTCGCCACAATAATCAGATGTTCCCCCTGAACGGCAAAACCGATATCGCAGAACGGCAGCCCGACGACATTTTTCAGCGCCGGAACGCCTTTGTCATACAACCGTACCAGCGGTTTATGGGCATACGCCTGCTGTAACGCTTGCGCGACTTGCGCCTGGTTCACGCCAGGCTTCAGGCGGCAGGTAATGGTTTCGAGAATGCCGCGCGGGAAATTGCCCAGATGCGGGGTAAAAATAACGTCAGCACCGAGATGCGTGGCGATCTCCGGCTGGTGGCGATGGGTAAAGACACCATACGGTTGCAGGCTAACTTCACAAAAACTATTTGAAATCGCTGCCTTACGTCCTGCTCCGCTCACACCACTGGTGGCGTTGATAACCGGCCACTGATTGAGGTCAAGAAGATCGGCATCAATCAACGGTTTCAGCGCCAATTGCGCCGCCGTCGGATAACAGCCAGGCACCGCAATTAAGTTCGCTTCTTTTAATTTATGACCGCACCACTCCGCCAGACCGTAAGCTGCCTGTTCCAACAGTTCCGGGTATTGATGGCTAAAGCCGTAATATTTTTCATAGAAGGTGGCGTCGTTAACACGAAACGCGCCGGAAAGGTCGAACACCACACAGCCCGCTTCAAGAAATTGTGGCGCTAAATCGTGACTAACTTCATGGGCAGTAGCAAGAAACACCACGTCCACCCCTGGGCTAAACTCACTGATATCCGACATCGGCTGCAACGGCAGATCAACGATGCCTTTTAGCTGCGGATGCAAATCGGAGATTAACTTTCCCGCATCATTGCTTTGCGCTGAAACAGTCAAAGCGGTTATGTTCATATGCGGATGGCGATTTACATAGGTCACTAGCTCTGCGCCAGCGTAACCGCTGGCACCCACAATCAGCGTATTCAACATCGGGGCTATTCACCTTCTTATGTCTGGTTGCCTGGTTAAACGTAAAACATTCACCTTACGGCTGGTGGGTTTTATTACGCTCAACGTTAGTGTATTTTTATTCACAAATACTGCATGAATATTGATACTATCATGACCAGAGGTGTGTCAACAATGAAAAACAAATTACCGCCATTTATCGAGATTTACCGTGCTCTGATTGCCACACCTTCAATAAGCGCCACGGAAGAGGCACTCGATCAAAGCAATGCAGATTTAATCACTCTGCTGGCGGACTGGTTTAAAGATTTGGGCTTCAATGTGGAAGTGCAGCCCGTGCCGGGAACTCGCAACAAATTTAATATGCTAGCCAGTTGCGGACAGGGAGCTGGCGGTTTGCTGCTGGCGGGGCATACCGATACGGTGCCATTTGATGACGGCCGCTGGACGCGCGATCCGTTTACGCTGACAGAGCATGACGGCAAGCTTTACGGCTTAGGCACCGCCGACATGAAAGGCTTTTTTGCGTTTATCCTCGATGCACTACGCGATGTCGACGTCACGAAACTGAAAAAACCGCTCTACATTCTGGCGACTGCCGATGAAGAGACCAGTATGGCAGGAGCGCGTTATTTTGCCGAAACTACCGCCCTGTGCCCGGATTGCGCCATCATTGGCGAACCGACGTCACTACAACCGGTACGTGCACATAAAGGTCATATCTCTAACGCCATCCGTATTCAGGGCCAGTCGGGCCACTCCAGCGATCCAGCACGCGGAGTTAACGCTATCGAACTGATGCACGACGCCATCGGGCATATTTTGCAATTGCGCGATAACCTGAAAGAACGTTATCACTACGAAGCGTTTACCGTGCCATACCCCACGCTCAACCTCGGGCATATTCACGGTGGCGACGCTTCTAACCGTATTTGTGCTTGCTGTGAGTTGCATATGGATATTCGTCCGCTGCCAGGCATGACACTCAATGAACTTAATGGTTTGCTCAACGATGCATTGTCTCCGGTGAGCGAGCGCTGGCCGGGTCGTCTGACGGTCGACGAGCTGCATCCACCGATTCCTGGCTATGAATGCCCACCGAATCATCAACTGGTTGAAGTGGTTGAGAAATTGCTCGGAGCAAAGACCGAAGTAGTGAACTACTGTACCGAAGCGCCGTTTATTCAGACGTTATGCCCGACGCTGGTGCTGGGACCTGGCTCAATTAATCAGGCTCATCAGCCTGATGAATACCTGGAGACACGGTTTATCAAGCCCACCCGCGA
The DNA here is from genome assembly GCF_009820115.1 of Escherichia sp. HH41S. Classification (NCBI taxonomy): domain Bacteria; kingdom Pseudomonadati; phylum Pseudomonadota; class Gammaproteobacteria; order Enterobacterales; family Enterobacteriaceae; genus Escherichia; species Escherichia sp. HH41S. The sequence goes on along the minus strand of NZ_VNXE01000008.1, from coordinate 125,047 downwards.
ACTGATCACCCAGGTGATTCACCATTTCTGCTGGCATTAAAACGTAGGCCAAACAATGTCGGATGCGATGCTTGCGCATCTTATCCGACCTACACCTTTGGTGTTACTCAAGGCGATTTTTTAACATTTCCATAAGTTACGCTTATTTAAAGCGTCGTGAATTTAATGGCGTAAATTCCTGCTATTTATTCGTTTGCTGAAGCGATTTCGCAGCATTTGACGTCACCGCTTTTACGTGGCTTTATAAAAGACGACGAAAAGCAAAGCCCGAGCATATTCGCGCCAATGCGACGTGAAGGATACAGGGCTATCAAACGATAAGATGGGGTGTCTGGGGTAATATGAACGAACAATATTCCGCATTGCGTAGTAATGTCAGTATGCTCGGCAAAGTGCTGGGAGAAACCATCAAGGATGCGTTGGGAGAACACATTCTTGAACGCGTTGAAACTATCCGTAAGTTGTCCAAATCTTCACGCGCTGGCAATGATGCTAACCGCCAGGAGTTGCTCACCACTTTACAAAATTTGTCGAACGACGAGCTGCTGCCCGTTGCGCGTGCGTTTAGTCAGTTCCTGAATCTGGCTAACACCGCCGAGCAATACCATAGCATTTCGCCGAAAGGCGAAGCAGCCAGCAATCCGGAAGTGATCGCCCGCACCCTGCGTAAACTGAAAAACCAGCCGGAACTGAGCGAAGACACCATCAAAAAAGCAGTGGAATCGCTGTCGCTGGAACTGGTCCTCACGGCTCACCCAACCGAAATTACCCGTCGTACGCTGATCCACAAAATGGTGGAAGTGAACGCCTGCTTAAAACAGCTCGACAACAAAGATATCGCCGACTACGAACATAACCAACTGATGCGCCGCCTGCGCCAGTTGATCGCCCAGTCATGGCATACCGATGAAATCCGTAAGCTGCGCCCAAGCCCGGTAGATGAGGCCAAATGGGGCTTTGCCGTAGTAGAAAACAGCCTGTGGCAAGGCGTACCGAATTACCTGCGCGAACTGAACGAACAACTGGAAGAGAACCTCGGCTACAAACTACCCGTCGAATTTGTTCCGGTGCGTTTTACCTCGTGGATGGGCGGCGACCGCGACGGAAACCCGAACGTCACTGCCGATATCACCCGCCACGTCCTGCTGCTCAGCCGCTGGAAAGCCACCGATCTGTTCCTGAAAGATATTCAAGTTCTGGTTTCTGAACTGTCGATGGTTGAAGCAACTCCGGAACTGCTGGCGCTGGTCGGCGAAGAAGGTGCCGCAGAACCGTATCGCTATCTGATGAAAAACCTGCGTTCCCGCTTGATGGCGACACAGGCATGGCTGGAAGCGCGCCTGAAAGGTGAAGAAGTACCAAAACCAGAGGGTCTGCTGACGCAGAACGAAGAATTGTGGGAGCCGCTCTACGCTTGCTACCAGTCCCTTCAGGCGTGTGGCATGGGTATTATTGCCAACGGCGATCTGCTCGACACCCTGCGCCGCGTGAAATGTTTCGGTGTACCGCTGGTCCGTATTGATATCCGTCAGGAGAGCACCCGTCATACCGAAGCGCTGGGCGAACTGACCCGCTACCTCGGCATCGGCGACTACGAAAGCTGGTCAGAGGCCGACAAACAGGCGTTCCTGATCCGCGAACTGAACTCCAAACGCCCTCTTCTGCCGCGTAACTGGCAACCGAGCGCCGAAACGCGCGAAGTACTTGATACCTGTCAGGTAATTGCTGAAGCACCGCAAGGTTCCATTGCCGCCTACGTGATCTCGATGGCAAAAACGCCGTCCGACGTACTGGCTGTACACCTGCTGCTGAAAGAAGCGGGTATTGGATTTGCGATGCCGGTTGCACCGCTGTTTGAAACCCTTGATGACCTGAACAACGCCAACGATGTCATGACCCAGTTGCTCAATATCGACTGGTATCGCGGCCTGATTCAGGGCAAACAGATGGTGATGATTGGCTATTCCGACTCAGCAAAAGATGCGGGGGTGATGGCGGCTTCCTGGGCGCAATATCAGGCACAGGATGCATTAATCAAAACCTGCGAAAAAGCGGGTATTGAACTGACGCTGTTCCACGGCCGCGGCGGTTCCATTGGTCGCGGCGGCGCACCTGCCCATGCGGCGCTGCTGTCACAACCGCCAGGAAGCCTGAAAGGCGGCCTGCGCGTGACCGAACAGGGCGAGATGATCCGCTTTAAATATGGTCTGCCAGAAATCACCGTTAGCAGCCTGTCGCTGTACACCGGGGCGATTCTGGAAGCCAACCTGCTGCCACCGCCGGAGCCGAAAGAGAGCTGGCGTCGCATTATGGATGAACTGTCAGTCATCTCCTGCGATCTCTACCGTGGCTACGTACGTGAAAACAAAGATTTTGTGCCGTACTTCCGCTCCGCTACGCCGGAACAAGAGCTGGGCAAACTGCCGTTGGGTTCACGTCCGGCGAAACGTCGCCCGACCGGCGGCGTCGAGTCACTGCGCGCCATTCCGTGGATTTTTGCCTGGACACAAAACCGCCTGATGCTCCCCGCCTGGCTGGGTGCAGGTACGGCGCTGCAAAAAGTGGTCGAAGATGGCAAGCAGAGCGAACTGGAAGCCATGTGCCGCGACTGGCCATTCTTCTCGACGCGTCTCGGCATGCTGGAGATGGTCTTCGCCAAAGCAGACCTGTGGCTGGCGGAATACTATGATCAACGTCTGGTAGACAAAGCATTGTGGCCGTTAGGTAAAGAGTTACGTAATCTGCAAGAAGAAGACATCAAAGTGGTGCTGGCGATTGCCAACGATTCTCACCTGATGGCCGATCTGCCGTGGATTGCGGAGTCTATTCAGCTGCGAAATATTTACACCGACCCACTGAACGTATTGCAGGCCGAGTTGCTGCACCGCTCCCGCCAGGCAGAAAAAGAAGGCCAGGAACCGGATCCTCGCGTCGAGCAAGCGTTAATGGTTACTATTGCCGGGATTGCGGCAGGTATGCGTAATACCGGCTAATCTTCCCCCCTCCTGCAAACCCTCGTGCTTTTGCGCGAGGGTTTTCTGAAATACTTCTGTTCTAACACCCTCGTTTTCAATATATTTCTGTCTGCATTTTATTCAAATTCTGGATATCCCTTCAGATATCCTTAAGGAATTGTCGTTACATTCGGCGATATTTTTTCAAGACAGGTTCTTACTATGCATTCCACAGAAGTCCAGGCTAAACCTCTTTTTAGCTGGAAAGCCCTAGGTTGGGCACTGCTCTACTTTTGGTTTTTCTCTACTCTGCTACAGGCCATTATTTACATCAGTGGTTATAGTGGCACTAACGGCATTCGCGACTCGCTGTTATTCAGTTCGCTGTGGTTGATCCCGGTATTCCTCTTTCCGAAGCGTATTAAAATTATTGCCGCAGTAATCGGCGTAGTGCTATGGGCGGCCTCTCTGGCGGCGCTGTGCTACTACGTCATCTACGGTCAGGAGTTCTCGCAGAGCGTTCTGTTTGTGATGTTCGAAACCAACACCAACGAAGCCAGCGAGTATTTAAGCCAGTATTTCAGCCTGAAAATTGTGCTTATCGCGCTGGCCTATACGGCGGTGGCAGTTCTGCTGTGGACACGCCTGCGCCCGGTCTATATTCCAAAGCCGTGGCGTTATGTTGTCTCTTTTGCCCTGCTTTATGGCTTGATTCTGCATCCGATCGCCATGAATACGTTTATCAAAAACAAGCCGTTTGAGAAAACGTTGGATAACCTGGCATCGCGTATGGAGCCTGCCGCACCGTGGCAATTCCTGACCGGCTATTATCAGTATCGTCAGCAACTAAACTCGCTAACAAAGCTACTGAATGAAAATAATGCCTTGCCGCCGCTGGCTAATTTCAAAGATGAATCGGGTAACGAACCGCGCACCTTAGTGCTGGTGATTGGCGAGTCGACCCAGCGTGGACGCATGAGTCTGTACGGTTATCCGCGTGAAACCACGCCGGAGCTGGATGCGCTGCATAAAACCGATCCGAATCTGACCGTGTTTAATAACGTGGTGACGTCTCGTCCGTACACCATTGAAATCCTGCAACAGGCGCTGACTTTTGCCAATGAAAAGAACCCGGATCTGTATCTGACGCAGCCGTCGCTGATGAACATGATGAAACAGGCGGGTTATAAAACCTTCTGGATCACCAACCAGCAGACGATGACCGCCCGCAATACCATGCTGACGGTATTTTCGCGCCAGACCGACAAGCAGTACTACATGAACCAGCAACGTACGCAGAGTGCGCGTGAATACGACACCAACGTGCTGAAGCCGTTCCAGGAAGTGCTGAAGGACCCTGCGCCGAAGAAACTGATCATCGTTCATCTGCTGGGTACGCATATCAAATACAAATACCGCTACCCGGAAAATCAGGGCAAGTTTGATGGCAATACCGATCATGTTCCGCCGGGACTAAGCGCAGAAGAGCTGGAGTCATATAACGATTATGATAACGCTAACCTGTATAACGATCATGTGGTTGCCAGCCTGATTAAAGACTTTAAAGCAGCAGACCCGAACGGTTTCCTGGTTTACTTCTCTGACCACGGTGAAGAGGTTTACGACACGCCGCCGCACAAAACTCAGGGGCGTAATGAGGACAACCCGACGCGTCATATGTACACCATTCCGTTCCTGCTGTGGACGTCAGAAAAATGGCAAGCGACTCATCCGCGTGATTTCTCGCAGGATGTTGATCGTAAATACAGCCTGGCGGAACTGATCCACACCTGGTCAGATTTGGCGGGCTTATCTTACGACGGTTACGATCCAACCCGTTCAGTGGTGAATCCGCAGTTCAAAGAAACTACCCGCTGGATTGGTAACCCGTACAAGAAAAACGCGCTGATCGATTACGACACTCTGCCGTATGGCGATCAGGTGGGTAATCAGTAATTATCAGCCAGGTGCTATTTGCCGGATGCGACGCCTGAATGAAGCGTCTTATCCGGCCTACAGATCGCGGCAGTAGGCCAGATAAAGCGACTGAAACCGCCGCAATGTTTACATCGAACTCCCATCAGGCCACACTTTTCAGGTGGCCTTTTTTCATAATGCCAGTTACTGTTTTCCCGACTACCTACCTAAGGGAATAACATGTATCACGACGTCAGCTATCTGCTCTCCCGCCTGATCAACGGCCCGCTGTCGCTGCGCCAGATTTACTTTGCCAGCAGCAACGGTCCGGTGCCCGATCTCGCATATCGGGTCGATTTTCCACGGCTGGAAATTGTGCTGGAAGGCGAGTTTGTTGATACCGGCGCTGGAGCAACGTTAGTTCCCGGCGATGTACTGTACGTTCCCGCTGGCGGCTGGAATTTCCCACAATGGCAAGCCCCCGCGACCACCTTTAGCGTGCTGTTTGGCAAACAGCAACTCGGCTTCAGCGTCGTGCAATGGGATGGCAAACAATATCAAAATCTGGCGAAGCAACACGTCGCCCGACGCGGCCCGCGCATTGGTTCTTTTCTGCTACAAACGCTCAATGAAATGCAAATGCAGTCGCAAGAGCAGCAAACGGCAAGGCTTATCGTCGCCAGCCTGCTTAGCCACTGCCGCGATTTGCTTGGCAGCCAAATCCAGACCGCCTCACGCAGCCAGGCACTATTCGAAGCTATTCGCGATTATATCGACGAACGCTATGCCTCCGCGCTTACCCGCGAATCTGTCGCACAGGCATTCTATATTTCACCAAACTATCTCTCGCACCTGTTTCAAAAAACGGGGGCCATTGGTTTTAACGAATACCTGAATCACACGCGACTGGAACACGCTAAGACGTTATTGAAAGGCTATGACCTGAAGGTAAAAGAAGTGGCGCACGCCTGCGGCTTTGTCGACAGCAACTACTTCTGCCGTCTGTTTCGTAAAAACACCGAACGCTCGCCGTCGGAATATCGTCGGCAGTACCACAGCCAACTGACAGAAAAACCGACTACTCCAGAATAAGATGGGTTTGCTGCGGCGCAGAAAGCACTTTGCGCACCGCGCTCATTACCCGCTGCGGCTCACGCAGGAATGCGTAGATGCTGCATTGCACATAGCGGCAATGTTCAAATCGCTCGGCACCGGCAAGCTCGATATCCGTAATTAACAGCGCAACATCCGCCCGACGGATATCCTCGTCCGCTAAACGATTCTCCGTCCCCAGCGCGCCCTGAGTTTCAATGCTGACGCCCCACTTCTCTAACTGGCACAACTTTTCCAGCCGTTCCGCCGCCATATAAGTATGCGCCACGCCACTGACGCAGGCGGTTACTGCCACCAGGTATGCCATTTTAACCTCCCACGGTAACCTGAAATCCGGCCCGTTCTGCCATTTCGCGCATCGTTGCCACATCGGCTGACGACGGCGCAGGCACCTCTTTCATCGACCATGTTTTCCCCAGCAGGCGGTATTTCGGTTCGCCGTACTGGTGAAACGGTAACAGATGGATCTGCCTGATATTCAGCGGGATCAGTACGTTCAGCGCCTGCTGCATATTCTCCCGACTGAGCGTGAAACCAGGGATCAGTGGCAAGCGCGGGATCACATTAACACCTTCGCTCACCAGCAAACGCAGGTTCTCCAGCACGCGCGGCAGGTTCATCTTCACCACATCCCGCGCCTGAGTTGCATCCATTATTTTTAAATCGAACAACACTTCATCGCACAATTTCGCCAGCGGTAACAGCTTGCTGGCTGGCGCGTCTCCGGCAGTTTCGATGGCGCATGACACGCCCCACAGACGAAGTCGCTGTAAAAAACGGGTAGCAAACTCCGCCTGCATTAACACTTCGCCGCCAGAAAGCGTGACGCCACCGCCGGACGCGCGAAAGAAAATGTCATCTTTCATCACTTCCCGCTCCAGCGCGTCAAGGCTGATATCGCGACCAATCCGTTCAAACGCGCCGGAGGGGCATTCATCCGCATCACGCAAACATTTTGCGCAGTGCAGGCATTTCGCCTCTCTGCGCACCGTCTGGATTTTGCCGGAGATCGACTCCGGATTAGCACACCACGGGCAAAGATGCGGGCAGCCTTTAAAAAAGACCACCGTACGAATGCCCTCGCCGTCATTCAGTGAATAACGCTGAATGTTGAAAATGCGCGCCACATCATCGCGGCGCGTTTCCACAACGTTACAGCTGATGCGCTGTCCGGCGGATGATGTCATCCTGGATCTCCTTCGACAATTCGACAAAGAAGGCGCTGTATCCGGCTACGCGCACCACCAGCCCGGCATAGTCCTGTGGGCGCTGTTGGGCTTCCCGCAACGTGTCAGCGTTCACCACGTTAAACTGAATATGCTGCAACTTAAGCTGGGTAAATGCCCGTAAGAAGTCGGCTAGTTTGCGTAATCCCGCTTCACCTTCCAGGGTCGCCGGAGTGAATTTCACGTTCAGCAACGTACCGTTAGAAAGCAGCGTGTTATCGAGCTTGCTGACTGATTTCAGTACCGCCGTTGGTCCTTGTGCGTCCTGGCCCAGCATGGGAGACAAGCCACCGTCTGCCAGTTGTTCCCCGGCAAAACGACCGTCTGGCGTCGCACCAACCACCGCTCCCAACGGGACATGAGCAGAAACGGTATACGATCCTGGCGTGAAGTAGCCACCGCGCGGGGTCTGGTATTTTTCCACTTCTTTGCAGTAATGACGCAGGAGTTCAGCGCTAATGTTATCCACCTCGTCGATATCGTTACCGTATTTCTCAAAGCGGTTAATTAAGCGAGCGCGGACTTTTTCGCCTTCTGGCGTTGCGAAGTTGGCTTTTAATACCGACAGCAATTCGTCAAAACTTAAACGCTGTTGCTCAAAAACCATCCCTTTCAACGCATGGAGAGAATCGCTCAGGTTGGCGATACCGATCCCCTGTACGCCGGAGAAGTTATAACGCGCGCCGCCATCGGTAATATCGCGGCCTTTTTCCAGACAATCGCTGATAAACGACGAGAGCAGCGGTACAGGAGCCCAGTCACGGTGACCGATATCACAAATATTGCTGCCTTCAACCATCAGGGTGATGTAGTGGCTGATCTTGGCGCGGATCTGTTCCAGCAAACCTTCATAACTCAGCGTGGTATTACCTTCATTTTCATGCAGGCAGATTTCCATCACTTTCAGCAGGTTAAACATCGCGATGTCATGCAGACCATAGGTTCTGCCAGGAATAGATAACTCCACGCAACCCACTACGGAATAATCGCGCGCATCTTCCAGCGAAACTCCACGATTGAGGAACGCTGGCACCACCACTTCATCGTTGAAGATTTGCGGAATACCCGTGCCGAGGCGAATGGTTTCTGCGGTTTTCATCAGGAACGGCGTGTCGATCAAGGCGTTAGTGCGCACACCCAGGTTCGGTTGTGGTAATTGCACGCTTTGATAGGCATCGAGGCAAAGGAACGAAAGCACGTTCACCGCGCTACGTCCGTTTTCGGTTAACCCACCGAGCAGGGCGGTATAGCCGGTCGGGAAACCTGCAAAATAGCGCGCGCTGCTGGTGGAGCGTAACAGCACGATGTCGTTGCATTTCACCCATAAAGATTCGAGCAGTTCTTTCAGGAACGCCGGATCTTCGCCCTGGGTTAATGATGCCTGATAGAATGGCAACATATACTGGTCGAAGCGCCCTAAAGACAGCGAGCTGGCGTTGGATTCGTATTGCAGAATGATGTTCATGTACCAGAACAACTGGCACGCTTGCCAGAACGTCTGCGGCTTATGTTCGGCGTTATGGCGGGAGATCTCCGCGATAGTCAGCAGTTCTTCGCGACGCTGGGCATCAGTGCAGTTTGCCGCCATCGTTTCCGCCAGTTCGGCGTAACGCAAAATGTGTTTCTGCGAGGCTTCGAGCAATAACAGCGCAGCCTGATAAAAGTGATTCTCCGGCTGTTGCTGGCAATGTTGCTGCATCTGCGCCACCAGCTCACCCAGCCCGTGATTCAGCAGGCGCGGGTAATCAATAATGATGTGCCCCTGGCCTTTATCTGTCTGGTTGATACTGAAAATCTGCGTGCTGGTCGCGACTTTTACTTCATCCGTCATCTGCCCGTTGATGAAATCTTTCATCGAACGTTTTTCCCAGTATGGGAACAGTTCTTCGCGGTAGATACGTTTATCTTCTTCACTAATGGCGAAGCGGTCCTGCGGTCGCGTCGGAAATTGATCCAGCTCTTTCAGCAGCCAGTAAGGGTCCATTTCCGGCGACATAATCCCGGCGCGCGGTTTTACGGTACGGTTACCAGCAATCAGTTCTTCATCACGAATCGAAATTTCAACATGTTCAAGGATATACGCTGTTGCTTTCGCCCGGCGCAATATCACTGGTTCGCCTTCGGTTTGCCGATGGCTGGCGGTATAAAGCAGCGCCCGCTCCAGCGAGATTTCACGGGTATTAGCAAACAGTGCAGTTTTAAGGCGAGAGATACGATTCGTCATGAGGAACTCCTGTGGGGAAGCGAACCCGCCCTTGCGAGCGGGATAAGGACTTAAGCGGTTTGTGCCAGGTGAGCTTCAATTTTGCTCATAATGGCGTCAGCACGTTTTACCGCGTCGCTGATGTTGACGCGCACAATGGTCTTGCCAGCAAAACGCTCTTCAAACTTAATGCCGATATCTTTGGTCAGAATCACCATATCGGCGCTCGCCACGTCTTCCGCAGTCAGTTCATTTTCCAGACCAATCGAGCCCTGGGTTTCTACTTTCACTTCCCAGCCTTTCGCTTTCGCGGCACTTTCCAGCGCCTCTGCCGCCATATAAGTATGGGCAACACCAGATGGACACGCGGTTACTGCAATAATTTTCGTCATGGCTCGTTCCTCAATTAATTAATTTCAAAATCCAAATCCAGGTCGTCTTCTTTTTCATCAGTCGAAGACCCATTTTTACGCGCCAGACTTTTCAGCACGTTCACGCAGACTGCCGTCACAACCGCCCCGACAGCCACTGCTGCGATATAACCCAGCTTGCCTTCAACCACCGGCAGCACAATCAGACCACCCCAGCCTGCATAGCACTGCGCACCGACCAGCGCCGCAGTTACTGCACCACAAACTGAACCGACCATGATGGAAGGAATGACACGCAGCGGATCGGCAGCGGCGAAAGGAATCGCCCCTTCAGTAACCCCAACGCACCCCATCACCAGCGCCGCTTTGCCGGTTTCGCGCTCTTCTGCAGAGAAATTTTTACGACCAATCAGCGTCGCCAGCCCCATCCCCAGCGGCGGGATACAAATACCCACGGCAGCAATGGCCACCACGGTATATACACCCTGAGCAACGCAAATCAGCATGAAGGCATAGGCCACTTTGTTAACCGGGCCGCCCATATCAAAGGCCAGCATCAATCCCATGATCACCGCCAGCATCACTACGCTGCCTTGTTGCATGCCCTGAAGCCACTGGGTCAGGCTGTTGGTCAACGCCCCCACCGGCTCGCCCAGTCCCCACATCATGACACCAGCGGTAATCAGTGTGCCGACGATCGGAATGATGAAGATTGGCATCACCGAGCGCAGAACTTTATGCACCGGAATTTTCTTCAGGTAATGCACCACGATGCCGCCGATAATCCCGGCGATCAGCGCGCCAAAGAAGCCCGCACCAAAGCTGTTACCAACCCAGGCACCGATGGCGCACGGAGCCAGCGCAGAACGTTCTGCAATGGAATAACCGATGTACGCTGCGAGGAAAGGCACCATCAGCGTCAACCCCGCAACGCCGATATCAAACAGTTTTTTCAGATTCGGATCGGCTACGGCATCCGGCACTGCGCCTTTGCCATACAACATGACGGAAACCGCCAGCAAAATACCGCCCGATACCACGAAGGGAATCATATGTGAAACGCCCGTCATTAAATGCTGACGGGTATTTTTCAGGATCTGCACCAACTCATTCATAAGCTGCTCCCGGGCTTGCAAAAGCCCATGTCCATATTTTTGATGGAGGAAACAATAGGCAATCGCAGGCGGAGCAAACAGTGGATAAAAAGGCCATTTACTGGACTTTTGTAATATCAGTACAAAAATGCGATCCGCCTCATAACTTGCGATAACCCGGAAGCATGCCGCAGAACGGCGTCTTGTGAGACGCGTCGCAAATTGACGGTTACATTACATTTGTCCAGCTTTTGGCAGATTTGTCACATGGCAGGCCGTTGCCGTGCGCTCTTATCCTGTAAACAGAAAACCGTACCGGGAGAGAGGCAATGGCCCTGATTGTGGAATTTATTTGTGAGCTACCTAACGGCGTACATGCGCGTCCGGCAAGCCACGTTGAAACGCTGTGTAATACTTTTTCATCACAAATTGAGTGGCATAACCTGCGCACTGACCGCAAGGGCAACGCCAAAAGCGCCCTTGCGCTGATTGGCACCGATACGCTGGTGGGCGATAACTGCCAGTTACTGATTTCGGGGGCCGACGAGCAGGAAGCGCACCAGCGTTTAAGCCAATGGCTGCGCGATGAATTCCCCCACTGCGACGCACCGCTGGCAGAAGTAAAATCTGACGAACTGGAGCCGCTGCCGGTTTCACTGACCAACCTGAATCCGCGAATTATCCGCGCCCGCACCGTGTGCAGCGGTAGCGCAGGCGGCATTCTGACGCCGATCTCTTCTTTAGATCTCAATGCGCTGGGTAACCTCCCCGCAACCAACGGCGTTGACGCCGAGCAATCCGCGCTGGAAAACGGCCTGACACTGGTACTGAAAAATATTGAGTTTCGTCTGCTGGATAGCGACGGTGCTACCAGCGCGATTCTGGAAGCGCACCGCTCCCTGGCTGGCGATACTTCCCTGCGCGAACATTTACTGGCAGGCGTCAGCGCCGGATTAAGCTGCGCCGAAGCAATTGTCGCCAGTGCGAATCACTTTTGCGAAGAGTTCGCCCGTTCCAGCAGCAGCTACCTGCAAGAACGCGCGCTGGATGTGCGCGATGTCTGCTTCCAGTTACTCCAGCAAATCTACGGCGAGAAACGCTTTCCGGCACCGGGCAAGCTGACGCAGCCCGCCATTTGTATAGCTGATGAACTGACCCCTAGCCAGTTCCTCGAACTGGATAAAAATCACCTCAAAGGATTGTTGCTCAAAAGCGGCGGCACCACCTCACACACGGTGATCCTTGCCCGTTCGTTCAACATTCCGACGCTGGTTGGTGTGGATATTGATGCCCTTACTCCGTGGCAGCATCAAACGATTTATATCGACGGCAACGCTGGGGCGATTGTGGTTGAGCCTGGAGAAGCCGTAGCCCGTTATTATCAGCAAGAAGCCCGCGTACAGAACGCCCTTCGTGAGCAACAGCGTGTCTGGCTGACCCAACAAGCCCGTACCGCTGACGGTATCCGCATTGAAATTGCCGCTAACATCGCTCACTCCGTCGAAGCGCAGGCCGCATTCGGCAATGGTGCGGAAGGCGTTGGTTTGTTCCGCACTGAAATGCTCTATATGGATCGCACCAGTGCACCGGGCGAAAGCGAGCTGTACAACATTTTTTGTCAGGCGCTGGAGTCCGCCAACGGACGCAGCATTATTGTGCGCACTATGGATATTGGCGGTGACAAACCCGTTGATTATCTGAATATTCCCGCAGAGGCAAACCCGTTCCTCGGTTATCGCGCCGTACGTATTTATGAAGAGTACGCCTCGTTGTTTACCACGCAGCTACGATCGATCCTGCGCGCCTCCGCTCATGGCAGCCTGAAAATCATGATCCCGATGATCTCTTCAATGGAAGAGATCTTATGGGTGAAAGAAAAACTGGCGGAAGCTAAACAGCAGCTGCGTAACGAACACATTCCGTTTGATGAGAAGATCCAGCTCGGTATCATGCTTGAAGTGCCGTCAGTAATGTTCATCATCGATCAATGCTGTGAGGAGATTGATTTCTTTAGTATTGGTAGTAATGACCTGACGCAATATCTGCTGGCAGTGGATCGCGATAACGCTAAGGTAACTCGTCACTACAACAGCCTGAATCCGGCATTCTTACGAGCGCTTGATTACGCCGTGCAGGCAGTGCATCGCCAGGGCAAATGGATTGGTCTGTGCGGTGAACTGGGGGCGAAAGGTTCCGTGCTGCCGTTGCTGGTCGGTTTAGGGCTGGATGAGTTGAGCATGAGTGCACCGTCAATTCCGGCGGCGAAAGCGCGAATGGCGCAACTTGATAGCCGCGAATGCCGCCAGTTGCTCAACCAGGCAATGGCCTGCCGTACTTCGCTGGAAGTGGAACACCTGCTGGCGCAATTCCGCATGACGCAACAGGATGCACCGCTGGTCACCGCCGAGTGCATCACGCTGGAAAGCGACTGGCGCAGCAAAGAAGAAGTGCTCAAAGGCATGACCGATAACCTGCTGCTGGCGGGCCGCTGCCGCTATCCGCGTAAACTGGAAGCCGACTTGTGGGCGCGCGAGGCCGTTTTCTCTACCGGTCTGGGCTTTAGTTTTGCCATTCCCCACAGCAAATCAGAACACATTGAGCAATCCACCATCAGTGTAGCGCGTCTGCAAGCGCCGGTGCGCTGGGGCGATGATGAAGCACAATTCATCATTATGTTAACCCTTAACAAACACGCTGCCGGCGATCAGCATATGCGCATTTTCTCGCGCCTCGCTCGCCGCATCATGCACGAAGAATTCCGTAACGCGCTGGTTAACGCCGCCTCTGCCGACGCTATCGCCAGCCTGCTGCAACATGAACTGGAACTGTAAAAGGAAACATCATGGAACTGTATCTGGACACCGCTAACGTCGCAGAAGTCGAACGTCTGGCACGCATATTCCCGATTGCCGGGGTAACAACTAACCCGAGCATTATCGCGGCCAGCAAGGAGTCCATCTGGGAAGTACTGCCGCGTTTGCAAAAAGCGATTGGTGATGAGGGTATTTTGTTTGCTCAGACCATGAGTCGTGACGCGCAGGGGATGGTGGAAGAAGCGAAGCGCCTGCGCGACGCCATTCCGGGCATCGTGGTGAAAATCCCGGTGACTTCCGAAGGTCTGGCCGCCATTAAGATGCTGAAAAAAGAGGGTATTACTACACTTGGCACCGCTGTATATAGCGCCGCACAAGGGTTATTAGCCGCGCTGGCAGGGGCAAAATATGTTGCTCCGTATGTTAACCGCGTCGACGCCCAGGGCGGTGACGGCATTCGTACGGTTCAGGAGCTGCAAGCGCTGTTGGAAATGCACGCGCCAGAAAGCATGGTGCTGGCTGCCAGCTTTAAAACACCGCGTCAGGCGCTGGATTGTTTGCTGGCAGGATGTGAGTCCATCACCCTACCCTTAGATGTAGCGCAACAAATGCTCAACACTCCTGCGGTAGAGTCGGCTATAGAGAAGTTTGAGCACGACTGGAATGCCGCATTTGGCACTACTCATCTCTAAAGGAGCAATTATGGACCGCATTATTCAATCACCGGGTAAATACATCCAGGGCGCAGATGTCATTAATCGTCTGGGCGAGTACCTGAAGCCGCTGGCAGAACGCTGGTTAGTGGTGGGTGACAAATTTGTTTTAGGTTTTGCTCAATCCACTGTCGAGAAAAGCTTTAAAGATGCTGGACTGGTAGTAGAAATTGCGCCGTTTGGCGGTGAATGTTCGCAAAATGAGATCGACCGTCTGCGTGGCATCGCGGAGACTGCGCAGTGTGGCGCAATTCTCGGTATCGGTGGCGGAAAAACCCTCGATACTGCCAAAGCACTGGCACATTTCATGGGTGTTCCGGTAGCGATCGCACCGACTATTGCCTCTACCGACGCGCCGTGCAGCGCGCTGTCTGTTATCTACACCGATGATGGTGAGTTTGACCGCTATTTGCTGTTGCCAAATAACCCGAATATGGTCATTGTCGACACCAAAATCGTCGCGGGCGCACCTGCACGTCTGTTAGCGGCGGGTATCGGCGATGCGCTGGCGACCTGGTTTGAAGCGCGTGCTTGCTCTCGTAGCGGTGCGACCACAATGGCGGGCGGTGAGTGTACTCAGGCAGCGCTGGCGCTGGCTGAACTGTGCTACAACACGCTGCTGGAAGAAGGCGAAAAAGCGATGCTTGCCGCCGAACAGCATGTAGTAACTCCAGCACTGGAACGCGTGATTGAAGCGAACACCTATTTGAGCGGCGTTGGCTTTGAAAGCGGTGGGCTGGCGGCGGCGCACGCGGTGCATAACGGCCTGACTGCAATCCCTGATGCCCATCACTATTATCACGGTGAAAAAGTGGCATTCGGTACGCTGACCCAGCTGGTTCTGGAAAATGCGCCGGTGGAAGAAATCGAAACCGTAGCTGCACTTAGCCATGCGGTAGGTTTGCCAATAACGCTCGCTCAACTGGATATTAAAGAAGATGTCCCGGCGAAAATGCGAATTGTGGCAGAAGCGGCATGTGCAGAAGGTGAAACCATCCACAACATGCCTGGCGGCGCGACGCCAGATCAGGTTTACGCCGCACTGCTGGTAGCTGACCAATACGGGCAGCGTTTCCTGCAAGAGTGGGAATAACCTATGCCAAACTCCCGGCTTGTCCGGGAGTTTGAACGCAAAACTGCCTGATGCGCTACGCTTATCAGGCCTACGCAATCTCTGCAATATATTGAATTTTCGTGCTTTTGTAGGCCAGATAAGGCGTTCACGCCGCATCCGGCACTCTGTGCCAGTAATCTGAAACTCCCACGTTGTTCGGGAGTTTTTTATCCGCTTCTGGACATTTTCTCCACAGAACAATCGTTAGCCCTGAAGGTCGAATCTGTGAATATTTTTTCACGGACGAAACAGATGAAAGCTTCACTGGCGTTGTTCAGTCTTCTGACGGTATTTACCAGTTACTCCTTAAAATCTCCCGCTGTTCCACCAACCGTGGTACAAATCCAGGCCAACACCAATCTTGCCATCGCAGACGGTGCCAGACAGCAAATTGGCAGCACGCTATTTTACGATCCGGCGTATGTGCAGCTTACTTATCCTGGCGGTGATGTCCCACAAGAACGCGGTGTATGTTCCGATGTGGTGATCCGTGCTCTGCGCAGCCAGAAGGTCGATTTGCAGAAACTGGTTCACGAAGATATGGCGAAGAATTTTGCCGATTATCCGCAAAAGTGGCAGTTAAAGCGCCCGGACAGCAACATCGATCACCGTCGGGTGCCTAATCTGGAAACCTGGTTTACCCGCCACGATAAAACGCGCCCCACCAGCAAAAACGCCAGTGACTACCAAGCGGGCGATATTGTCTCCTGGCGATTAGATAATGGGCTGGCACATATTGGGGTGGTTTCAGATGGCTTCGCCCGCGACGGTACGCCGCTGGTGATACATAACATTGGCGCAGGCGCGCAGGAAGAAGACGTGCTGTTTAGTTGGCAGATGGTGGGGCACTATCGGTATTTTGCTAAATGAGCGCTCGCCCCACCTGTAAAAAATTCAGATCCTTTTTACGCTGACGGCTTCTTTTTTCTTACGGCTCACCAGCGCCAGTGCCAGCACAATCAGCACAATACCGCTGCCTTCAACCGCGCCGGGATTTTCACCGAGCAGCCACCAGGAAAAGAGTACGCCGCAAACAGGAACTGCTAACGTGCTTAGGCTGGCGATACTGGCGGGTAAGTTTTTCAATACAAACAGCCATAAACTCCAGGCCAGCGCTGTCGCCAGAATCGCACTGTAGGCCAGCGCCCAGAACACGGTGGGCTGCCAGTCAATTTCACGTTGCGGCACCAGCCAAGCGACTACGCTCATCACCAGCGCCGCATACAGCATCTGCCAGGATGTTAGCGACAATAAATCCACGCGCGGATGGCGGGCATACAGACGTTTAGCAACAATCGCGCTCGCCCCCCAACTCACACCGGAGAGGATTGCCAGCATGGCACTTTTCATCGAAGATAAATCGAGTTGCCACGGCTGCAACACCAAAAATAAGCCGAAAGCGGCAATGAGAATCGCGAAATATTGCCCGCGTCGCAGGCGTTCACCGAGAAACAACGCGGCGAAAATCACCACCCAGAATGGCATGGTATAGCTCAGGATTGCCACCTTCCCTGCTCCGCCGCTCACCAGCGCCCACTGCGCCAGGCCAACCATCCCGCAGGTTTGTAACAGGGCAATGGCTAAGGTGTATTTAAAGGGCGTCGGGCGCATGCCGCGACCGCGTAATAAAAGGACGATGAATAAAACGAGAGCGCCGAAAATGCAGCGTAAAGCGGTAAAGTCGAAGGCACCGATGTAGCTGGTGACTTGCTTCATGAAAATCCAGCTATAACTCCAGATAAGTGTGAGCACAACCAGGCCACTGATTGCCAGTGGGTTGCTCTTTCCTGCGGCAGACATGAGAGATCCAGTGTGTAG
Source organism: Escherichia sp. HH41S (assembly GCF_009820115.1). NCBI lineage: Bacteria > Pseudomonadati > Pseudomonadota > Gammaproteobacteria > Enterobacterales > Enterobacteriaceae > Escherichia > Escherichia sp. HH41S. The sequence continues at coordinate 107,711 of NZ_VNXE01000008.1, read as the reverse complement.
TTTTCCTGTGGACACTATACGCCGGTAAAGAAACTTCAGCGACTGCCTGAAAGACAGTCGCTGAAGAAGGTCAGATTACAGCAGGTCGAAACGGTCGAGGTTCATCACTTTCACCCATGCCGCCACGAAGTCTTTAACAAATTTCTCGTGGGCATCGCTGCTGGCGTAAACTTCCGCCACCGCACGCAGGACTGAGTTAGAACCAAAGACCAGATCCGCACGGCTGGCCGTGTATTTCACTTCGCCGGTTTCACGGTCACGGCCTTCGAACAGCTCTTTCGATTCGTCGGTCGCTTTCCACTCGTAACGCATATCCAGCAAGTTCACGAAGAAGTCATTGCTCAATACACCAACGCGGTCAGTGAAGACGCCATTTTTGCTGCCATCGAAGTTGGCACCCAGTACGCGCATCCCGCCCACCAGCGCGGTCATTTCCGGCGCGGTCAGAGTCAGTTGCTGTGCTTTATCAATCAGCAGTGACTCAGTGGTGGAAACATCCAGACGAGCGCGGTAGTTACGGAAACCGTCAGCAATCGGCTCCAACAGCTCAAACATTTCAATGTCAGTTTGATCCTGACGCGCATCAACGCGGCCCGGCGTAAACGGTACATGAATGCTCAAACCTGCGGCGCTTGCGGCTTTCTCAACGCCAACCACACCTGCCAGCACGATGATATCCGCCAGCGAAGCTTTGCCAGACTCTTTCTGAATTTTCTCCAGAACTGGCAGAGCACGAACGGCTGCGGCGTTCACATCCCAGTCGCGCTGCGGCATTAATGCCAGACGCGCACCGTTGGCACCACCACGTTTGTCGCCACCACGGAAGGTTGAAGCAGACGCCCAGGCCACCGACACCAGCTCACTAACAGACAGACCAGAATCCGCAATCGCGAATTTCAGATCGATAATGTCCTGCTCGGTCGGGTTATAGATCGCCTGCGGCAGCGGATCTTGCCAGATCAGATCTTCTTTCGGTACTTCCGGCCCGATGTAGCGAGATTTCGGCCCCATATCCCTGTGCGTCAGTTTGAACCAGGCACGGGCAAAAGCTTCGTTGAACGCCTGCGGATCGTTGAGGAAGCGACGAGAGATCTTCTCGAACTCAGGATCAAAACGCAGCGTCAGGTCGGTGACCAGCATTGTCGGTTTACGTTTCTTCGACGGATCGAACGGATCCGGGATAATTTCCGGTGCGTCTACCGCTTCGAACTGGATTGCGCCAGCCGGGCTGCGAGTCTGTACCCACTCATATTTGAACAGGTTCTCGAAGAAATAGTTGCTCCACTGGGTCGGTGTCTGGGTCCAGACCACTTCCAGACCAGAGGTGATGGCATCTGCGCCAACGCCGCTGCCGTAAGTGCTCGCCCAGCCTAAACCTTGTTCTTCAATCGGTGCAGCTTCTGGATCAGGACCTACGTTAGAAGTCGGACCGGCACCGTGGGTTTTACCCAGCGTATGACCACCCGCAATCAGCGCCACGGTTTCTTCGTCGTTCATACCCATGTTGCCGAAGGTCGCGCGGATAGCCGCAGCCGCAGAGAGCGGTTCACCGCTGTGATCCGGGCCTTCTGGGTTAACGTAAATCAGGCCCATCTCGGTTGCGCCCAGCGGTGCTTTCGCCAGCGCTTCCGGATGACGGTGAGTCAGCCAGGCTTTTTCATCACCCCAGTTAACGTCCAGATCCGGTTCCCAGACGTCTTCACGACCGGCACCAAAACCGAAGGTACGGAAGCCGGAGTTTTCCAGCGCCACGTTACCCGCGAGGATAAACAGGTCTGCCCAAGAGATTTTCTGACCATATTTCTGTTTGATTGGCCACAGCAGGCGACGCGCTTTATCGAGGCTTACGTTATCCGGCCAGGAGTTCAGCGGTGCAAAACGTTGCTGACCACGACCCGCGCCGCCGCGTCCGTCGATGGAACGGTAAGTACCCGCGCCGTGCCAGGCCATACGAATAAACAGACCGGCGTAGCTGCCCCAGTCGGCAGGCCACCACGGCTGAGATTCTGTCAGCAGGGCTTTCAGATCTTTTTTCAGGCCGTAGTAATCTAATTTGCTGAATTCTTTGCGGTAGTCAAAGTCCTCACCCAGCGGGTTAGAACGATTAGAATGTTGGTTTAACAGGTCAACACGGAGTTGATTTGGCCACCAGTCGCGCGTGGTTGTGCCCCCACCCGCGCTCTGGTCGTGACCGCCCTGATGGAACGGGCATTTGCCAGTGGCTGTCGTGTTATGGATATCGTCTGACGTGCTCATCAATGTGCTCCCCTCTACAGTGTTACCGTTACGATACACAGCGTTAGAGAGAAGTTATAATTGAATTAATCCACGGATGCGATAGTTGAGATCTTACATATTGTTGGTTAAAGAGATGTAGATCAAATTGATCGTAATTAAGCTTTTTTGATTATGTCCGATTTCGGACAAATGCTTTATAAAAAAGGTTTTAGCTTCGTATTCTTCAAGAAATGAGGGAGAAAACAAGGCTGACTACCTTATTTTCTCACTCGCATTTCGAGGCAGCATTTTGTGCTCTGTTTAAAATTTGTGATCACAGTGTGATTTTCACAAAAGGCACACTATTTATAAACCAGGACGAACACCCAGCGTATGGCAAATCGCATAACTCATTTCAGCGCGGTTAAGCGTATAGAAGTGGAAATCTTTCACTCCTTCACGGCTTAAAATCTTCACCATATCCATCGCGATATTTGCGCCCACCAGCTTGCGGGTTTCAGCATCGTCATCCAGGCCGTCGAACATTTGTGCCATCCACGCCGGAATACGCACGTTAGTCATGTCGGCAAATTTCTTCGCCTGTTTAAAGTTAGATACCGGCAAAATGCCCGGAATAATTTCCACATCAATGCCTGCCGAGACGCAGCGATCGCGAAAACGCAGGTAGCTTTCAACATCGAAGAAGAACTGAGTAATGGCGCGGTTGGCTCCGGCATCCACTTTTCGTTTCAGGTTAAGCAAATCTGCCTGGGCGCTTTTCGCTTCCGGATGCACTTCCGGATACGCCGCCACGGAGATATCGAAATCCGCGACCTCTTTTAACAACGTCACCAGGTCAGAAGCATACATTTCTGGCTTACCACTTCCCGGCGGCAGGTCGCCACGCAGCGCCACGATATGGCGAATACCGTTGTTCCAGTAGTCGCGTGCAATGGTGCGCAGCTCGTCGGGCGTCGCATCAATACAGGTAAGATGTGGTGCTGCTTCCAGACCAGTGCGATCTTTAATGCCTTTAATAATGCTGTGCGTACGGTCGCGCTCGCCGGAGTTCGCGCCATAGGTCACCGATACAAACTTCGGTTTCAGACTGCTAAGGCGATCGATGGAGTTCCACAGGGTCTGCTCCATTTCACTGGTACGCGGCGGGAAAAACTCGAACGAAACGTTAATCTGCCCCTGGACTTCTGCCAGACTCTGATTCAGGGCATCCCGCTGGCTGGCGTGAAAAAAGCTCATACCTTACCTCATCAATCGCTTGTAGTTATATGTTGTGTTGTGCACATCTATCCGTTTAGACGTCCAGATGTAAAGATGAAGGAAAAGCTGAAGGGCGTCAACCGAAAAATGACCAATGATGGTGAGGAAAAATCAGGGAAGATGAAAAAAACTCATCTTAATTAGAGGTAATAAAGAGATTTCTTTATAGCGCAATCAACCTCACTCGTTTTGACTGATATACAGGCAACACAACGGCACCTGTTCTCATTCGAAAAACAACGCCCTGCCACCAGATGGTGATGCTAAAGCATCTGATTCGGCCTGCGCTCTCGTGTAGGCCGAATACAGAATCTGCGAAATCAACTGGTAACAAACAGTAGAGTCAACTCAATACGTACTTTTACTTGATATCTTTCACGCGCATACCGTTGATCTGTTCATCCGTGATGGTGTTACCCGCTTTAAAGTAATCAACCACCGCGTGATAAACGTAATAACCGCCCGTCGTATTGCGCGCTTTACCCTCGGTAAACGCGGTAAAACCATCTCCACCATCAGCAAGGAAACTCTGAGTAGCAATGTGGTAAACCGTCGCATCTTCAATCGGTTTGCCATTCAGCGTCAGCGAGATAACCCGCTGACCAACCGGCTTGCTGCTGTCGTACTTCATTTCCAGGCCTTTCGATACCTGTAAAACGCCATTACTTAAACTTGCGCCGTGTTCCATCAAACCGCGTAATTGTTTCCCTGTGAGATCCATCGTCACCAGTTCGTTGGGAAACGGGAAGGTACTGATGACGCCGCCCATCGTAATCGCCCCTGCGGGGATCTCATTGCGAATACCGCCAGAGTTGGTTAAAGCCAATTGAGTGTTTTTACCCGCCGCTACCAGTAAAGCGTCCGCCGCCAGGTTCCCCAGGGATGCCGATTCACCATAGGCACGTTTTAATTCAACTGGCGATTGCGCCACCGTTTGCTGCACGACTTCATCCAGCTTTTTATTCCAACTATCAATCACCTGTTTTGTTTGCGCATCGGGCTTCCACTCGTCGGCGTAAAGGGTTTTAAGCTCGAAGTTTTTCACCGTAAAAGTGTGCGGTTTCTCTTTGTAGTCGAGAACCAGTTTACCCACATCAATCCCTCCGCTGTCAGTGGAAAGGATGAGCGTATTGCCGACTTTAATCGGTTCCGGCGTACCCACATGTGCATGTCCGGTGATCAAAATATCCAGCCCTTTCACCTGACTTGCCGTCTGAATATCTTTATCCAGTGCGCGACGCACATCTGTGCCTCCCATACTGGACTGGCGGGCCGGAACACCTTCGTGAATCAGCGCAACGGTCAAATCAACCTTGCCTTTGAGTTCATCGATATAACGTTGTAGCCATTTAATTTCATCACGCGCCTCAATACCCACTCGCGTTGCCGCAGATACCGTATCATTAAAGGCAAATACACCGTGCAAACCTATAACACCAATTTTCACGCCGTCTTTTTCAATGATGGTATAGGGCTTATCCCAGAATGATTTACTGCTGTTCTGATAAAAAACATTACCCTGCACAATCGGGAATTTTGCCTGACTCAACTGTAATAGGGTGTTGTCCCAGCCGTGATCAAATTCATGATTCCCTATAGTGACAGCATCGAACGGCATGGTATTCATAATATCGATAATAGCTTTGCCTTTGGTCAGGCTACTGATATATGGCCCGGTAAAATAGTCACCCGCATCAAAAAACCAGGTCGCTTTGTTTTTAGCTTTTTCTTGTTTAACAAGCGTAGTGATATTTGCCCAGCCGCCAATATCTCGTTTACCGTCAGCAATCCACGGCACTTTATAAGGCTCTACATGTGCATGGAGGTCGTTGGTATAAATGATGGTGACATCTTTGGCGCAAGCCCAAAACGGCAGTGTTAATGCGATACCCGCAGCAAGCATTTTAATTTTCATAAACAATCCCTTCCAGTGAGATAAAGGATTGCTACATTACGTTCTGAAAGGCTTTTTTATGTGAGAATACTCACATCCAGAGGCGATAACTGTAGGACAAAATCAACGACCTTATGAAATCGTTGGTGATATATGTCAAATCTGTTTGCGATTAATGTCTGTAAAACGTTCGGTTGTCGAAATTTGGGATTGGCCTCATCGGAAGATTACAGTTGGCCAGACTATAAACTGGGTTTTCCGGCACTGCACTGCCAGGCATGCGGAAGTTACCCCCCTTTGTTTGATGAACAACAATTTCGTGACTGGTTGTCAGTTCACATGACTGCGTGTGCCATAGAAACAGGGCATTTTTGTCCATCATGCTATTGTAAAGAAAAGATTTTTTATGGCCACAACCCGCAGGGAACACAACGCGTTCAATGCCGTTCATGCAAAAAAGTCTGGACTCCGAAACAGCAGCCAGCAAGAGAAATTACGTATCCCCAGTCCATTGAAACCGTTCAACTGTTCATGCCCTTTCAAGGAGCCAGCGCAGTACAAAAGCTCTATGTTTTAGTCAGTCTTGACGCCACTCGTGGCAACATCCTTCATCTCTCCACGAATTATACGCAACATCAGACAGGAGACAGTCTGCGGTACAGTTACAGAGGCAATACAGAACCAACTGAGCACCATAGCGATATTGTGCAGAGGGTAGATATGCGTGAAGCGCAATTCTTGCGCCGGAGCCAGTTCGATGAAATTCAGTATGGCAGTGCTGTGCTCAAGCGCAACGGCAAGGGAGCCATACTACGCCCGGTTATCACGGCACACGGGCATTTCAGAATACTGAAAATCCGCTTTCCACATGTCAAAACGCATATCATTTCACACGAATGTTTTCTGAGAGGCGCAATTATTACAGCCTGGGCAGATCAGTTCCGCCAACAACAAGGCGAACTTTGGTTCGTAGAAGAAGAAATCAGCGACCGTAACGCTGATATTCCCTGGCATTTTCAGGGAACGACATACCATGGTTGGTGGCAAAATCAGTGGCAACGCTGGGGGCAGGGGAATAACAGCAAGATGGTCTGCCTGCTCACAGGAGTCTCCTTAGAAAGGGGCGCAAATGTTTCTCTGGCAACCAGTCGTTGCTTTATCACATGGCTGACAGACCAACACGACTTTACCCAAAGCGCGTTATTATCCGCAGGTCGCGTAACGAAAATGCTGACCTCACTGGCGTTAAAATACAATGAATCGCTCACTCCATCTTGTTAGTCAATACACTCGACAAACGACCATAAATTAATGGGATCACTATTTCTCATTTAATTAAATATATGAATGTATGACTTAAAAATATAATCACAGTCAATGTTTAATTAATAACATTATTTGTTACTAAGATCACATAATACTTTCCTGACCTATGCTTACATAAAAATAAGACACGGTGTTCCTTTTATTTAAATAATTCAACCAATGTAACAACCCCTATCAAGGAGGGATGATGAGAACTGTATTTACGACTTTATCAGTCATATTCAGCGTGATGTTTTCTCACAGTATACTAGCTCAGGACGTTACTATTTATTATACGAATGATATTCACGCACATGTCAATCCGGCAAAAATTCCCGCTGTTGATAAGAACAGACTTGTAGGTGGTATGGCTAATATTGCAGGCATCGTTAATGAAGCGAAGAAAAAAAACAAAGATGTCTTTTTCTTTGATGCAGGCGACTATTTTACCGGTCCGTATATCAGTACCCTGACCAAAGGTGAAGCTATTATTGATATCATGAACACCATGCCCTTTGATGCGGTGTCCGTTGGTAATCACGAGTTCGATCACGGCGTGCCCAATATGGTATCTCAGTTATCAAAAGCAAAATTCCCCATTCTGCTGGGAAATATTTACTACACCGATACAAATAAACCAGTTTGGGATCATCCGTGGACCATTATCGAAAAAGATGGTTTAAAGATTGGTGTGATTGGATTGCATGGTGCATTCGCTTTCTATGATACAGTCGCGGCAAAAGCACGTGAAGGCGTAGAAGCCAGAGACGAAATTAAATATTTAAATAAAGCACTTGCAGAATTAAAAGGTAAAGTCGACATTACCGTTTTGCTAATTCACGAAGGTGTTCCGGCGCGTCAATCAAGCTTTGGTAGTAAAGATGTGGAGCGGCTACTACAGGCAGATATTGAGACAGCTAAAAAAGTGAATGGCGTTGATGTCTTAATTACCGGTCACGCACATGTCGGAACACCGCAACCAATAAAAGTTAATAACACATTAATTGTATCTACCGATGCATACGGCACCGACATCGGAAAACTTGTGCTTGATTACAATCCGAAAACAAAGAAAATTGATAGTTATAATGGTGAGTTAATCACCATCTTTGCAGATCAATTTAAACCTGACACCATCGTTCAAAATACTATCGATAAATGGAGCATAAAGCTTAACAAAATAACACAGGAAGTTGTCGGCCATTCTCCCGTAGTTTTAACACGTGAGTATGGCAGTTCTTCTTCTACCGGTAACCTTATTCTAGATGCAATGATGGAAAAAACACCTGATGCCATTGCCGGATTTCAAAATAGCGGTGGGATGCGAGCTGATTTTCCTAAAGGTGATATCACACTGGGAGATGTTATTAGCACATTCCCCTTTAATAATGACCTCATCGAGATGGATTTGACGGGCCGCGATCTCAAATCATTGATGACGCATGCAACCAATCTAACTAACGGTGTGTTACAGGTTTCAAAAAGCGTTGCGGTTGTCTATGACAGCAAAAAACCACTCAACCAACGGTTAATCTCTTTCACCATTAACGGCAAACCCGTGGAAGATAATCAAACATATCGTATTGCCACGCACTCCTTTTGTGCCAGTGGTGGTGACGGTTTTGAAGCATTTTTGAATGGAAAAAATGTGAAGACGATACCGGGAACAACCTCGGCGGAATCTATCATCGATTATTTCAAAAATCATAAACCTGTCACCCCAGACTTAACTAAACGAGTCATGGACGTCGCCAAATAAAATATCATTTATCAGTCTATTTATTTAACAAGGAATGCGAATGAAAACAGTGCAGCGTACTTTACTTGCCGCAACATTGCTGACTATTTTTTCGGTCTCGGTCATGGCGCAGGATGTCACGATTATTTATACAAATGATCTTCACGCTCATGTGGATTCTTATAAAGTGCCGTATATCGCAGACGGAAAACGCGACATTGGCGGCTTTGCCAATATATCTACTTTAGTAAAACAAGAGAAAGCGAAAAATAAAGCCACCTTTTATTTTGATGCTGGAGACTATTTCACCGGCCCTTATATCAGCAGTCTAACAAAGGGCGAAGCAATAATTGACATTATGAATACCATGCCTTTTGACGCAGTATCAATCGGTAATCATGAGTTTGACCATGGCTGGGATAATGCCCTGCGACAATTAAGCAAAGCGAATTTTCCTGTTTTATTGGGCAATGTTTATCATAAAAAGAGTGAGAACCCCTTCTGGAACAAGCCCTACACCATCCTGGAAAAAGATGGCATCAAGATTGGTATTATTGGGCTACACGGCGTATTTGCATTTAATGATACGGTCTCGGAGCTCTCTCTCCAGGGACTCGATAATGACAATAATAACCGCTTTGATAAATCTTCCGAGACCCTTAAGAATCAGGGGATTGAAGCACGTGATGAAGTGAAGTATTTGCAGCATTATATCGACGAGTTACGTGATAAGGTTGACCTCACTGTGGCGCTGGTTCATGAAGGCGTTCCGGCGCGTCAGTCCAGCATTGGCAATACAGATGTTAGACGCGCTCTTGATAAAGATATTCAAACCGCTAGCAAGGTGAAAGGATTGGATATTCTGATTACCGGGCATGCCCACGTCGGAACGCCAGAACCAATCAAAGTCGGCAACACCTTAATCCTTTCGACTGATAGTGGCGGTATCGATATTGGTAAATTAGTCCTTGATGTCAACCCTACAGCTCGTACCCATAAAATGAAGAGCTTTGAGCTGAAAACAGTTTATGCCGATGAATGGATACCCGATCCAACGACACAAAAAGTTATCAATGGCTGGAATAAAAAACTGGCGGATATTGTACGCCAACCAGTGGGTGAATCATCGATTGCATTAACTCGCGCCTATGGTGAGTCATCGCAACTAGGCAACCTGTTTACCGATGCAATGCTTGTCGCTGCTCCGACTGCACAGATTGCATTGATAAACTCCGGCAGCTTACGTGCGGATATAAATGCAGGCACGATTACCTTTGGCGACATTACCAGTACATTCCCCTTCAAGAATGAACTTACTGAAATGGATCTCAGCGGTAAGGATCTGCGTAACCTACTGGAACACGGGGCATCGCTTACCAATGGCATCCTGCAAATGTCAAAAGGCGCAGAAATGCGCTATACCCCGCAGAAACCAGTAGGTCAGCGCATAGTATCTTTTAAAATTAATGGTGAAGAGATCGTTGATACGAATATTTACCATGTTGCAACAACGACTTTCCTTGCACTGGGGGGCGATGGTTTTCTGGCATTCAAAGAAGGGAAAAATGTTCAGGTCCGCGCCGGAAATAATATGTCCGATGTCGTGATCGATTATTTGAAGAAAGGCCACAAGATTACGCCTGCACAGATAAATGAAATGCGGGTGGACGTTAGCAAATAATAAAAAAATTATAATGCCATTCATTCACTGAATGGCATTATTTTCTCTAAATCAACAATAGATAATGAGATATATTTATGTGTATAAAAAAGCACGGGATAGCTTTATCGATTCTATTAATACCTTGCATTGGAAACGCTCAGGAAATTAAAAGTGAGGAAGGCTGGTTACATCAAAGCTTGAATGTCATTGGTCGCACAGACTCTCGCTTTGGCCCAAGGCTGACTAACGACCTCTACCCTGAATATACTGTAGCAGGAAGAAAAGACTGGTTTGATTTTTATGGTTATGTTGATCTACCAAAATTCTTTGGCGTCGGCAGTCACTATGATGTTGGGATCTGGGATGAGGGCTCACCACTATTTACGGAAATAGAACCTCGGTTTTCCATTGACAAATTCACCGGATTAAATCTTGCGTTCGGCCCTTTTAAAGAATGGTTCATTGCAAACAACTATGTCTATGATATGGGTGACAACCAGTCATCCCGGCAAAGTACATGGTATATGGGGCTTGGTACAGATATCGACACGGGTCTACCAATTAAGCTTTCTGCCAATATATACGCCAAGTATCAGTGGCAAAACTATGGTGCCGCTAATGAAAATGAATGGGACGGATATCGATTCAAAATAAAATATAGCATTCCTCTTACCCATTTATTCGGAGGGCGATTGGTATACAATAGTTTTACTAACTTTGATTTTGGCTCCGATCTTGCGGACAAATCACACAATAATAAACGAACCAGTAATGCTATTGCTTCAAGCCATATCCTTTCCCTGCTATATGAACACTGGAAATTTGCATTTACACTACGTTATTTTCACAACGGTGGACAATGGAATGCTGGGGAGAAAGTTAACTTCGGAGATGGTCCATTTGAATTAAAAAACACAGGATGGGGAACCTATACTACTATTGGTTATCAATTTTAAATCAGGTGATGTTTTAGATATTTTTACTTAATGCCATTTTGTAATTGTCATAAATAACTTCACCATTCACACTGTGAATTCATCGCTCAACACAAAAGCCCCCTTATTACCGGGGCACTGACCAAAGGCAAAATGACAATCAATCACCACCTCCGCAGGAGGTGGTTTAGAGGTGACAACAAAAGCTGGCAACTGCCAGCTTTTGTTCAATAATCACTACAACAACTGCGCCAGACGGTTAATATCCGACTGAATCGCCCCGGCGGTGACGTCGCGCCCTGCACCTGGCCCGCGGATCACCAGCGGGTTGTCGCGATACCAGCGGCTTTCGATGGCAAAGACGTTATCGCACGGTAGTAGTGATGCCAGCGGATGGTCTTCACGCACCGCTTCCACGCCCACTCGCGCTTTGCCGTTGGCATCGAAACGCGCCACGTAGCGCAACACCAGCCCCATTTCACGGGCCGCTTCCAACCGTTGTACCATCTGCTCATTAAGTTCATCGCCATTTTCAAAGAAATGGTCGATGCTTCCACCTTCGCAATGGGTTGGCACCAGTGATTCAACACGCACCTGGTCCGGTTCAATGTTGTAACCCGCTTCACGCGCCAGAATCACCAGCTTGCGCATCACATCTTTGCCGGAGAGGTCATCACGCGGGTCAGGTTCAGTTAAGCCCTGCTGCCACGCCTGATCCACCAGCTCAGTAAACGGCACGCTACCGTCGAATTGCAGGAACAGCCAGGAGAGCGTGCCGGAGAAGATCCCGCTGATCGACAAAATAGTGTCGCCGCTGTCGATCAGATCGCGCACGGTATGGTTGATCGGCAAACCTGCGCCGACGGTGGCGTTGTATAGCCAGTGACGCCCGGTTTTTTCGAACGCGTCGTGGATCTGGCGATATTTATTGCTGTCGCTCGCTCCCGCCAGTTTGTTGGCACTGATGACGTGAAAACCGTGGCTGGCGAAATCGAGGTATTGATCGGCCAGTTGCTGACTGGCGGTAACGTCCAGCACCACTAAATCATCATACGGATGGGCACGCATCCACAGGAACAGCGACTCTTCATCCTGCTCGACGGCTTCATCATTAAAGAAGGCTAGCGCGCGGCTGGCGTCCAGCCCGTCATAGCTCAACAGGCTACGGCGGCTATCTACCACGCCTGCCAGCACAAATTCAAAGCCGGTGCGCGCCGAGAGTGTACTCTGCTCACGGGCGAACAGTTCCAGCCAGCGGGAACCGATATTGCCCTTACCGAACAGCACCAGGCCAATGCGTTTTTCTGCGCGGAAGACGGACTGATGCAGACCCTGAATCAGGCTCTCGGTTGGGCCGGTACGCAGCACGGCCACCAGGCTGATGCCCTCTTCCGATTGCCAGGTAAACTCGACCGGCTGGCCTTTCAGTTGTTGCCAGAAGCGGTGGCAATGCAGCGGGTTACGGGTGACGCCCGCCCCAACCATCGCCACCAGCGCCAACCCCTGACGCAGGCGCAGTTCGCCAGGTAATCCTGCTTCGTCGAGGATTTTCAGCGCACTATCGGCCACTTCCGAGGTGTAGCAAAATTGCAGCAACTGGCGATCGTTATGCACGCCAACCGCCAGTGGGCGCACCTGAGCACGTTTCAGGATTTGGTCGATCTCTTTATGCGCCAGTTTGAAATCCTGACTGGCGGGCACCTGAAACTCAATCAAACAGACATCATCGTGGCTGGTGACAATACGCGCGCCCGTACCGGAAGCCAGCACGCGTTCAATGCGCGTGGAACCTTGATCCGGTGTATAGCTACAGCGCAGCTGCAGGTCGATTTCGCTGCCAGAAACTGGCTGTAAAGTACGCGCGTGCAACACTGGCGCGGCAAGACGCGCCAGTTCACTGGCTTCATCAAGACGCAGCAATGGCAGCAGGCAGGCGTCTTTCACTTTACGCGGGTCGGCACTATATACCCCGGCGACATCGCTCCAGATGGTTACGCGGGAAACCCCCGCCAGCGCACCGATTTGTGTCGCGGAATAGTCGGAACCGTTACGCCCCAGCAGCACCGTTTCACCGGCGTTGTTACGGCTGATAAACCCGGTCACCACCAGACGTTTGCCCGGATGTTGTACCAGTAGCTGTTGCAGCAACGGGTAAGAAAGCCCTTCATCAACCTGCGGCTGCGCGGCGCGTTCAGCGCGTAAAAACTCGCGGGCATCAAGCCAGGCCGCTGGCAGCCCTTGTTGATTAAGTACCGCAGACATCAGGCGCGCCGACCACACTTCACCGTGGCCCACCACTTCCGCATACACCGCATCGTTAATACCGCTGTCGAGCAGCGCCGCCAGGCGTTCCAGATCGCTGACAAAAGCGCTAATGAGGCTATCGGCTTCTTCAGCGGGTAGCAGGCCGCTAATCAGATCGCACTGATAGCGACGCAGCGTTTGTTGAACCTGATGCGCAGAGAGACGATCGGTCTGGCTTAGTTTCAACCAGTTAATCAACTGGTTAGTGGTGCTACCGGCGGCGGAAACCACCATCATATCGTCAGGCTGAGAGTACTCCGCCATAATGCCCGCGACACGCAAATAACACTTCACATCAGCCAGACTACTGCCACCAAATTTATGCAGTTGACGACCTTTCGCCCCTGCCTGCGCAATCACACTCATTTTTACCCCTTGTTTGCAGCCCGGAAGCCATTTTCCAGGTCGGCAATTAAATCTTCGCCATCTTCAATACCGGTGGAGATACGCAGCAGCGTCTCGGAGATCCCGGCGGCAGCACGCGCTTCTGGTGCCATGCCTGCATGTGTCATGGTTGCGGCGTGAGAGATTAAACTTTCCACTCCCCCTAATGATTCCGCCAGCGTAAACAACGACAACCCGCCCAGGAAACGACGCAGCGTCTGCTCATCGCCATCCAGTTCAAAACTCAACATTGCGCCAAAGCCTTTTTGCTGGCGCGCGGCAATTTCATGCCCCTGATTTTCCGGCAGCGACGGGTGATACAGTTTTTTCACCAACGGCTGGGTTTGCAGATATTTCACAATCGCCTGCGCGTTGCGCTGCGCCAGCTCCATACGCGGCACCAGCGTTCGCAACCCGCGTAGCAGCAGATAGCTGTCAAACGCGCCGCCCGTCACACCAATATTGTTTGCCCACCAGGCCAGTTCGGTGACAACGTCCGGGTCTTTAGCAATCACCACGCCAGCCACTACATCTGAGTGACCGTTCAGATATTTCGTGCATGAATGCAACACCAGATCGGCACCTAATGCCAGTGGATTTTGTAATGCCGGGCTTAAGAAGGTGTTATCCACCACGCTCACCGCCCCGACTTCCCTTGCCAGATGGCAGATTTTCGCAATATCCACGACGCGTAACAATGGATTACTTGGGCTTTCTACCAGTACCAGTTTGGGTTTTTCTGCCAGCGCTGCCCGTAATGCTTGTTCATCGCCTTGATCAACAAACAACACGCGATAGCAACCGCGTTTCGCCAGGCTGTCGAACAGGCGATAGCTACCGCCGTAGCAGTCGTGCGGCGCAACCAGCAGATCGCCAGGTTGCAAAAAGACGGTCGTTACCAGGTGGATGGCAGACATGCCGGTATTAGTCAGCACTGCACCAGCACCGCCTTCCAGTTCTGCCAGCGCACGCTGAACCACATCGCGCGTTGGGTTGCCGCGCCGCGAGTAATCATGCGCGCGCGGTTCATTAAATCCGATAAAGTTATAGGTGCTGGAAAGATGGATGGGAGGGACAACGCAACCATACTGTTCGTCGTCATTTAACCCGCTACGCACTGCGATGGTGGCCTGTTTACGCGTCATGTGATGAAGTTCCCTGGGCTTTGTCGGTGAAATGTCAGGCACCAGAGTAAACATTGTGTTAATGGACGTCAATACATCTGGACATCTAAACTTCTTTGCGTATAGATTGAGCAAATCCCAAATAGCCGTTAAAATTATATGCATTATCACGCCGACAGGTGCATTACACGATGTCACGGTAACGCCTGTACGGTAAACTATGCGGGTTTACGGTCAGTACCCACATAAATTGTGTGGTCTGGTCTCAATTTATTGACGAAGAGGATTAAGTATCTCATGGCTGAATGGAGCGGCGAATATATCAGCCCATACGCTGAGCACGGCAAGAAGAGTGAACAAGTCAAAAAGATTACGGTTTCCATTCCTCTTAAGGTGTTAAAAATCCTCACCGATGAACGCACGCGTCGTCAGGTGAACAACCTGCGTCACGCTACCAACAGCGAGCTGCTGTGCGAAGCGTTTCTGCATGCCTTTACCGGGCAACCTCTGCCGGATGATGCCGACCTGCGTAAAGAGCGCAGCGACGAAATCCCGGAAGCGGCAAAAGAGATCATGCGTGAGATGGGGATTAACCCGGAAACGTGGGAATACTAAAGCGGAAAAGAGCGGCGCGGAGTTAACCAGCCGCTTTTTTCATACATGGACGTTTAACTATGAAATACAGGCTACTGATCCTCAGCATGCTGGTTTCTGTGCCTGCCCTTGCCTGGCAGCCGCAAACTGGCGACATCATCTTTCAAATCTCTCGCTCATCGCAAAGTAAAGCGATCCAACTGGCGACCCATTCCGATTACAGCCACACCGGTATGCTGGTGATGCGTAACAAAAAGCCCTACGTTTTTGAAGCGGTCGGCCCGGTGAAATACACCCCGCTCAAGCAGTGGATCGCCCATGGTGAAAAGGGCAAATACGTTGTTCGCCGCGTTGAAGGCGGACTGAGTGTTGAACAACAGCAAAAACTGGCGCAAACGGCAAAACGTTATCTCGGCAAACCGTACGATTTCAGCTTCTCGTGGAGCGACGATCGCCAGTACTGTTCGGAAGTAGTGTGGAAGGTTTACCAGAATGCGCTGGGGATGCGCGTGGGTGAACAGCAAAAACTGAAAGAGTTCGATCTCAGCAACCCGCTAGTTCAGGCGAAGCTCAAAGAACGTTACGGGAAAAATATTCCGCTTGAGGAAACGGTGGTCTCGCCACAAGCCATTTTCGATGCGCCACAACTCACCACGGTTGCCAAAGAATGGCCGCTGTTTTCGTGGTAATGGATGATGAAAAAAATAATTCCCGCCGTAGTCTGTTTGTTGCTTTGTAGTTGCACGACCTTTCCGCAAGCTGTCGCTCCGGCAAACAATGACTTTGCAGGCCAGCATAACATTTATATTGTCAGTCACGGCTGGCATACCGGAATTGTGGTGCCCGCCGCAAACGTTAATCGCGTTTTACCGCAACTCGACGCGAGATTTGCGCAACCAAAATGGTATGAAATCGGCTGGGGCGATAAAGGCTTTTATCAGGCACAGGAAATTACCAGCAGCCTGACATTACAGGCGATGTTCTGGTCTACTGGCGCAGTAATGCATGTGGTGGCGTTCTCTGCCCCACCTGAACGCTATTTTCCTGGCAGTGATGTTAAGCCACTGACAATTAACAACGGTCAACTTTCGACCTTAATGTTATTTATTGGTCGGAGCTTTTCCCGTAGCGACGCGGGAAATATTATTCCGCTCAAAAAAGGCATTTATGGTGACAGCCAGTTTTATGCCGCGAATGGTCGCTATGGGATTTTAAATACCTGTAATAAATGGACGGCAAAAGGGTTACAAAGCGCGGGGATAGAGATTGAACCAGCTTTAAAATTGACGGCAGGAAGTGTGATGAGCGCAATGCCTTAAAGTTTTTCAGGCACAAAAAAAGCGCCGTGCGGCGCTTTTTTCGGAAATCCGGTCTTATTTGCTGCCCGGGATGTTGAAACGCTTGTTGAAGCGGTCAACACGGCCACCGGTAGCAACATCACGCTGTTTGCCAGTGAAGAACGGGTGGCACTTGCTGCACACGTCGAGGTTCAGGTCATGACCAACGGTGGAGCGGATTTTCATTACGTTACCGCAAGAGCAGCTAGCAGTAATTTCTTCGTATTTCGGGTGAATATCTTTTTTCATGGGAAAACCTCGGTTTAAGGCCGCGTCGCTCTTCCAGCCCTAACGCCAGACACCACGCGATGTTAAAAGTATAGCTTCAATACGATCATTTCGTACGAAGGCGCGAAATCATACAGAAATTAACCAGCGTATGCAAACTGATCCGCACTCTTCTACGGCAATGTGTATACTAACCCACCGAATTTCAAGTCAGGATGATGCTATGCCCGTTGCCCACGTTGCCTTGCCCGTTCCGCTTCCTCGTACCTTTGACTATCTGCTGCCAGAAGGCATGACGGTTAAAGCCGGGTGTCGCGTGCGCGTGCCGTTTGGCAAACAGCAGGAGCGTATCGGGGTTGTGGTGTCAGTTAGCGACGTCAGCGAGCTGCCGCTTAACGAGCTGAAAGCGGTAGTAGAAGTGCTGGACGTTGAGCCGGTATTTACTCACTCCGTCTGGCGATTACTGCTATGGGCCGCGGATTACTATCATCATCCGATTGGCGATGTGCTGTTTCATGCCTTGCCGATTTTACTGCGCCAGGGGCGGCCTGCGGCGAACGCGCCGATGTGGTATTGGTTTGCCACTGAACAAGGTCAGGCGGTGGATCTGAACAGCCTGAAACGCTCACCCAAGCAACAACAGGCGCTGGCAGCGTTACGGCAAGGCAAAATCTGGCGTGATCAGGTTGCCACGCTCGAATTTAATGATGCCGCGTTGCAGGCGCTGCGCAAAAAAGGTCTGTGTGATTTAGCAAGTGAAACACCAGAGTTTAGCGACTGGCGCACGAACTATGCCGTTTCTGGTGAACGGTTGCGATTGAATACCGAACAGGCCACCGCCGTTGGCGCAATTCATAGCGCGGCAGATACTTTTTCTGCCTGGCTGCTGGCGGGTGTTACCGGTTCCGGTAAAACGGAAGTCTATTTAAGCGTGCTGGAAAACGTGCTCGCTCAGGGCAAACAGGCGCTGGTGATGGTGCCGGAAATCGGCCTGACACCGCAAACTATTGCCCGTTTTCGTGAGCGGTTTAATGCGCCAGTGGAAGTTCTGCATTCCGGCCTGAACGACAGCGAGCGTCTTTCGGCGTGGTTGAAAGCGAAAAATGGTGAGGCGGCGATTGTGATCGGCACTCGCTCCGCACTGTTTACGCCGTTTAAAAATCTCGGTGTGATTGTCATTGATGAAGAGCACGACAGTTCCTATAAACAGCAGGAAGGCTGGCGCTACCATGCCCGCGACCTGGCGGTGTACCGTGCGCACAGCGAGCAAATCCCGATTATTCTTGGTTCCGCAACGCCCGCGCTGGAAACGTTGTGCAACGTGCAGCAGAAAAAATACCGCCTGCTGCGCCTGACCCGTCGGGCAGGCAATGCGCGCCCCGCAATTCAACATGTGCTGGATTTAAAAGGTCAGAAGGTGCAGGCGGGGCTGGCTCCGGCATTGATCACCCGAATGCGCCAACATTTACAGGCCGACAATCAGGTTATCCTCTTCCTTAACCGCCGGGGTTTTGCACCTGCCCTGCTGTGCCATGACTGCGGCTGGATAGCCGAATGCCCGCGTTGCGATCACTACTACACGCTACATCAGGCGCAACAGCATCTGCGCTGTCACCACTGTGACAGTCAGCGTCCGGTACCGCGCCAGTGCCCTTCCTGCGGCTCCACGCACCTGGTACCCGTGGGGCTGGGCACCGAACAGCTTGAGCAGACGCTCGCGCCCATGTTCCCTGGTGTGCCCATTTCTCGTATCGACCGCGATACCACCAGCCGCAAAGGCGCGCTGGAACAACAACTGGCGGAAGTGCATCGCGGCGGCGCGAGGATTTTGATCGGCACGCAAATGCTGGCGAAAGGTCACCACTTTCCGGATGTGACGCTGGTGGCGTTACTGGATGTGGACGGCGCGCTGTTTTCTGCCGATTTTCGTTCGGCGGAGCGTTTCGCCCAGCTTTACACCCAGGTCGCCGGTCGTGCAGGGCGTGCGGGTAAACAGGGCGAAGTGGTGCTGCAAACGCACCATCCGGAACATCCGCTATTGCAAACGTTGCTCTATAAAGGCTACGACGCTTTTGCCGAACAGGCGCTGGCTGAGCGGCGAATGATGCAACTGCCGCCATGGACCAGCCATGTGATTGTGCGTGCGGAAGATCATAACAATCAGCACGCGCCATTGTTCCTGCAACAACTGCGTAATCTCATCCTCTCCAGCCCGCTGGCAGACGAGAAACTCTGGGTTCTCGGCCCGGTTCCGGCGCTGGCCCCTAAACGTGGTGGCCGCTGGCGCTGGCAGATATTGTTGCAGCACCCTTCCCGCGTGCGCTTGCAACACATCATTAGTGGTACGCTGGCGCTCATCAATACAATACCGGATTCCCGTAAGGTGAAATGGGTGCTGGATGTCGATCCCATCGAGGGCTAATGCGCAAACGATGCGAGGCGGATCGAAAAATTCAATATTCATCACACTTTTCATGAAAATTCTGTAACCGTTTTCACGCGCTATCTGCTAAAAATGTTGCCGATGTGAAGTAAACATGGAAGTAGTACGCCTGCCGTGCCGGGCGAGGAGTGAGTGTGAAAGCGAAGAAGCAGGAAACTGCCGCGACCATGAAAGACGTTGCCCTGAAGGCAAAAGTCTCTACAGCGACCGTCTCCCGAGCATTAATGAATCCCGATAAAGTCTCCCAGGCCACCCGTAATCGGGTTGAAAAAGCGGCCCGGGAAGTAGGTTATTTGCCGCAGCCTATGGGGCGCAACGTCAAGCGTAATGAATCCCGTACCATTCTGGTGATTGTCCCGGATATCTGCGATCCCTTCTTTAGCGAAATTATTCGCGGTATCGAAGTTACGGCGGCAAATCACGGATATCTGGTGCTGATTGGCGACTGTGCGCATCAAAATCAGCAGGAAAAAACCTTTATCGATTTGATCATCACCAAGCAAATTGATGGCATGTTGCTGCTGGGTTCAAGGCTGCCGTTTGATGCCAGCATTGAGGAACAGCGTAATCTGCCGCCGATGGTGATGGCGAACGAATTTGCACCGGAACTGGAGCTACCAACAGTTCATATCGACAATCTGACCGCCGCATTTGATGCAGTAAATTATTTATATGAGCAAGGGCATAAACGGATTGGCTGTATAGCCGGTCCCGAAGAGATGCCGCTGTGTCACTACCGCCTGCAAGGCTACGTTCAGGCGCTGCGTCGCTGCGGCATTATGGTTGATCCGCAATACATCGCCCGTGGCGACTTCACCTTCGAAGCCGGAAGCAAAGCAATGCAACAGCTGCTTGATCTTCCACAACCGCCTACTGCTGTCTTCTGCCATAGTGATGTGATGGCGCTCGGCGCACTTTCTCAGGCAAAACGCCAGGGGCTGAAAGTCCCGGAAGACCTTTCCATAATCGGTTTTGATAACATCGACCTGACGCAATTTTGTGATCCGCCGCTGACAACCATCGCGCAGCCGCGTTACGAAATCGGTCGGGAAGCTATGCTGTTATTGCTTGATCAAATGCAGGGGCAACACGTTGGCAGTGGCTCTCGTTTAATGGACTGCGAACTTATCATCCGGGGATCAACGCGCGCGTTACCTTAAAGTAAACCTTTAAGACTGCCGTGACTGGTCAAAGGCCCGCCGCTTAAGTAACATGGCGGGCTGACGAACGAATAAATACAGCGAAACGATAGTGGCACAACGAGATTATGTACGCCGCAGCCAACCGGCACCTTCGCGGCGAAAAAAAAGCACCTCACGGAAAAAGCAACGAAATCTGCCTGCGGTTTCTCCCGCAATGGTCGCTATTGCTGCCGCCGTTCTTGTGACCTTTATCGGTGGTCTGTACTTCATTACGCATCACAAGAAAGAAGAGTCCGAGACGCTGCAAAGCCAGAAAGTGACCGGAAACGGATTACCACCGAAACCAGAAGAACGCTGGCGCTACATTAAAGAGCTGGAAAGTCGCCAGCCGGGTGTGCGTGCACCAACAGAACCGTCTGCCGGTGGTGAAGTGAAAACGCCGGAGCAACTGACACCAGAACAACGTCAGCTTCTTGAACAAATGCAGGCCGATATGCGCCAGCAGCCAACGCAGCTGGTTGAAGTTCCGTGGAATGAACAGACGCCGGAACAGCGTCAGCAAACGCTACAGCGCCAGCGTCAAGCGCAGCAATTAGCGGAGCAGCAACGCCTGGCTCAGCAGTCGCGTACAACTGAACAAAGCTGGCAGCAGCAGACGCGTACGTCGCAAGCCGCACCGGTACAGGCGCAACCGCGCCAGTCTAAACCGGCTTCTACTCAGCAGCCGTACCAGGATCTGCTGCAAACTCCTGCACACACGACTGCGCAATCGAAGCCGCAGCAAGCTGCGCCGGTTGCTCGTGCCGCTGACGCGCCAAAACAGACGGCGGAGAAAAAAGACGAGCGGCGCTGGATGGTACAGTGCGGTTCGTTCCGAGGCGCGGAACAGGCAGAGACGGTACGTGCTCAGCTGGCGTTCGAAGGCTTTGACTCGAAAATTACCACCAACAATGGCTGGAATCGTGTGGTGATTGGCCCGATTAAAGGGAAAGAAAATGCCGACGGCACCCTGAATCGCCTGAAGATGGCGGGTCATACAAACTGTATTCGACTCGCTACCGGGGGTTGAAACCCTCAAAATCCCCCCCATCTATAATTGCATTATGCCCCGTACTTTTGTACGGGGTTTGTACTCTGTATTCGTAACCAAGGGGTCAGCTCGTGACAACTATAGTAAGCGTACGCCGTAACGGCCATGTGGTCATCGCTGGTGATGGTCAGGCCACGTTGGGCAATACCGTAATGAAAGGTAACGTGAAAAAGGTCCGCCGTCTGTACAACGACAAAGTCATCGCGGGCTTTGCGGGCGGTACTGCGGATGCTTTTACGCTGTTCGAACTGTTTGAACGTAAACTGGAAATGCATCAGGGCCATCTGGTCAAAGCCGCCGTTGAGCTGGCAAAAGACTGGCGTACCGATCGCATGTTACGCAAACTTGAAGCACTGCTGGCAGTCGCGGATGAAACTGCATCGCTTATCATCACCGGTAACGGTGACGTGGTGCAGCCAGAAAACGATCTTATTGCTATCGGCTCCGGCGGCCCTTACGCCCAGGCTGCGGCGCGCGCGCTGTTAGAAAACACTGAACTAAGCGCCCGTGAAATTGCTGAAAAGGCGTTGGATATTGCAGGCGACATTTGCATCTATACCAACCATTTCCACACCATCGAAGAATTAAGCTACAAAGCGTAAGGATCTCCCATGTCTGAAATGACCCCACGCGAAATCGTCAGCGAACTGGATAAACACATCATCGGCCAGGATAACGCCAAGCGTTCCGTGGCGATTGCACTGCGTAACCGCTGGCGTCGCATGCAGCTTAACGAAGAGCTGCGCCATGAAGTGACCCCGAAAAATATCCTGATGATCGGCCCGACCGGTGTCGGTAAAACTGAAATCGCTCGTCGTCTGGCTAAGCTGGCGAATGCGCCGTTCATTAAAGTTGAAGCGACCAAATTCACCGAAGTGGGCTATGTAGGTAAGGAAGTGGATTCTATTATCCGCGATCTGACCGATGCCGCCGTGAAAATGGTACGCGTCCAGGCTATTGAGAAAAACCGTTATCGCGCTGAAGAACTGGCAGAAGAACGTATTCTCGACGTGCTGATCCCACCGGCTAAAAACAACTGGGGACAGACCGAACAACAGCAGGAACCGTCCGCTGCTCGTCAGGCATTCCGCAAAAAACTGCGTGAAGGCCAGCTCGATGACAAAGAAATCGAGATCGATCTTGCCGCAGCACCGATGGGCGTTGAAATTATGGCGCCTCCGGGAATGGAAGAGATGACCAGCCAGCTGCAGTCCATGTTCCAGAACCTGGGTGGTCAGAAACAAAAAGCGCGTAAGCTGAAAATCAAAGACGCCATGAAGCTGCTGATTGAAGAAGAAGCGGCGAAACTGGTGAATCCGGAAGAGCTGAAGCAAGACGCTATCGACGCCGTTGAACAGCACGGGATCGTATTTATCGACGAAATCGACAAAATCTGT
This sequence comes from Escherichia sp. HH41S, assembly GCF_009820115.1. NCBI lineage: Bacteria > Pseudomonadati > Pseudomonadota > Gammaproteobacteria > Enterobacterales > Enterobacteriaceae > Escherichia > Escherichia sp. HH41S. The sequence continues at coordinate 84,638 of NZ_VNXE01000008.1, read as the reverse complement.
AAGCGCGGCGAGTCTTCCGGTCCGGATGTTTCTCGTGAAGGCGTTCAGCGTGACCTGCTGCCGCTGGTAGAAGGTTGCACCGTTTCCACCAAACACGGGATGGTCAAAACTGACCACATTCTGTTTATCGCTTCTGGCGCGTTCCAGATTGCGAAACCGTCTGACCTGATCCCGGAACTGCAAGGTCGTCTGCCAATCCGCGTTGAACTGCAGGCACTGACCACCAGCGACTTCGAGCGTATTCTGACCGAGCCGAATGCCTCTATCACCGTGCAGTACAAAGCACTGATGGCGACAGAGGGCGTAAATATCGAGTTTACCGACTCCGGTATTAAGCGCATCGCGGAAGCGGCATGGCAGGTGAACGAATCTACCGAAAACATCGGTGCTCGTCGTTTACACACTGTTCTGGAGCGTTTAATGGAAGAGATTTCCTACGACGCCAGCGATTTAAGCGGTCAAAATATCACTATTGACGCAGATTATGTGAGCAAACATCTGGATGCGTTGGTGGCAGATGAAGATCTGAGCCGTTTTATCCTATAATCGCGTTCAATCATTTTCATCATTGTTTGATGGGGCTGAAAGGCCCCATTTTTATTGGCGCGTATTATGACTGAACAACAAATTAGCCGAACTCAGGCGTGGCTGGAAAGTTTACGACCTAAAACCCTCCCCCTCGCCTTTGCTGCAATTATCGTCGGGACGGCGCTGGCATGGTGGCAAGGTCACTTCGATCCGCTGGTCGCCCTGCTGGCACTGATTACCGCCGGACTGCTTCAAATTCTCTCTAACCTCGCTAATGATTACGGCGATGCAGTAAAAGGCAGCGATAAACCTGACCGCATTGGCCCGCTACGTGGCATGCAAAAAGGGGTCATTACCCAGCAAGAGATGAAACGGGCGCTCATTATTACCGTCGTCCTCATCTGTCTCTCCGGGCTGGCGTTGGTTGCAGTGGCGTGCCATACGCTGGCCGATTTTGTCGGCTTCCTGATTCTTGGCGGGTTGTCGATCATTGCCGCTATCACCTACACCGTGGGCAATCGTCCTTATGGTTATATCGGTCTGGGTGATATTTCCGTACTGGTTTTCTTTGGCTGGTTAAGCGTCATGGGCAGCTGGTATTTACAGGCTCATACGTTGATTCCGGCGTTGATCCTTCCGGCGACCGCATGCGGCCTGCTGGCAACGGCAGTACTGAACATTAATAACCTGCGTGATATCAATAGCGACCGCGAAAACGGCAAAAACACGCTGGTGGTGCGCTTAGGTGCAGTAAACGCGCGTCGTTATCATGCCTGCCTGCTGATGGGCTCTCTGGTGTGTCTGGCGCTGTTTAATCTCTTTTCGCTGCATAGCCTGTGGGGCTGGCTGTTCCTGCTGGCGGCACCATTACTGGTGAAGCAAGCCCGTTATGTGATGCGGGAAATGGACCCGGTGGCGATGCGACCGATGCTGGAACGCACTGTCAAGGGAGCGTTACTGACTAACCTGCTGTTTGTTTTAGGGATATTCCTAAGCCAGTGGGCAGCATAACTGACAAATATCAATTAACAATTGATGATTTTGCCAACAGCCCACATAGCGCGATATACTGAAAATTCTCGCAGCAACTGAATGTTAAGCCTATGAAATACGATACTTCCGAGCTTTGTGACATCTATCAAGAAGATGTTAACGTCGTGGAACCGCTGTTCTCCAACTTTGGCGGACGGGCGTCGTTTGGCGGACAAATAATCACGGTAAAATGTTTCGAGGACAACGGGTTGCTGTACGATCTGCTCGAACAGAATGGCCGTGGTCGTGTTCTCGTCGTTGATGGCGGTGGTTCTGTTCGTCGCGCACTGGTCGATGCTGAGCTGGCGCGTCTGGCAGTACAAAATGAATGGGAAGGCCTGGTCATTTACGGCGCGGTGCGTCAGGTAGATGACCTGGAAGAGCTGGATATCGGCATCCAGGCGATGGCAGCAATTCCAGTCGGTGCCGCTGGCGAAGGCATTGGCGAAAGCGATGTCCGCGTTAATTTTGGCGGCGTCACCTTCTTCTCCGGTGACCATCTTTATGCCGACAATACCGGAATTATTCTTTCAGAAGATCCGCTGGATATTGAATAAGTACCTGCCATGCGTTAAAAGGGGAATTAAATTCCCCTTTTTTATATGCAAAATATTCATAAAGACTATCGTTTGTTTTTATTTAATTCATTTTAAATATCAATAGTTCACATCTGACAATATAAATTAATTATCGATAAATCATTTCATAAAAATATGCAGCATTAAAAATTAATGCTATATGGTAAATTAACTATTCTGGGAATAGGGATATGAATCATCGTTAGTAGCGAACGTATTATATAATAAGGGATTGATATGAGATACGTTATCTTATTAATACTATGGATAATAACTACTTTTCTTAGTCATCTTCAGCACAGCAACCTACTGTCTGGAGATCCTGGCATGGTTGGCGAGTATATCGGTTCAGTATTTCTGGGGCCGTTGTTACTTCCCGTGCTTGTGTCAGGTATTCTGTGCGCATTTATTAAAAAAAAACGTAACTTCGCCAGTTTTACTCGCGGGTGCTGTTGGGTATTGGGAATCCTGCTTTTATCCAAAGTCGGCAATACGTTTCGTATGTTTACCCCGTGGCAATATACCTTTGAGAATGCTGCGATAACCGTGACTATCCCGAACCGACACTGGAATACGGTTTCCATCAGTACTAATAAAACCATTGATATAAGAAGTGAGGATAATAGCGTCTTCATTTCTGCTTTCCGCCTGCCCGCAGGACGTAGCGCCGATGACCCGCTGGAAGCGTTAAAGAAGAAGCAGCGAGACAATCTCAAGGATCAATACAATGAGGAAGCCTTCCAGTTTCATGATTGTAATGCCAAACATTTCACCTGTAAGTATCAGGATGTGTTGATAAATTTTGATGGTCAGCAGAAAAGAACCATCAGTGTTTATCTTGAAGACACCCCCAGGGCTGTGGGGATCATTGCATTAATGGCGCCAGATACGGCAGATAAATATCGCCAACAGGCGATGGAGATTATGCTTTCCGCTAAAAATGCAGTGAAGTAAAAAATAAGGCGCCTTGCGGCGCCTCTGCGTGGAAGAGATTAAACCTCTTCCATGCGACCCAGCAGGGCCTGCAGACGTTCCTGCCAGCCGTTCTGCTGTTCTTTCAGATGGTTGTTCTCACGCTCCAGCTCTTCGCGCTGATGCTGGGCATTTTGAACTTCCTGCGACAGTGAGTTGTTTTTTTCTTTCAGCTCTTCGATTTCCATCTGCAACAGAGTGATGGTATCAATCGCCTGCTGTACTTTTGCTTCCAGTTTCTCAAACACTTCTAATGACATTGTCATACCTCTCCTGAATTGCAAGGCGTTGATGGATAAAAAATCCTCGTCCCGATTACCGGTGACGCCTTAATAAATACGAGCGCACTTTAGTTAGCTCCGATTGTATGAAGCCGCGCCATCGCTGTCCAGCGGCACGCCTTGCAGATTACGGTTTGCCACACTTTTCATCCTTCTCCTGGAGACATAATCCACGCAAATCGAAAATGTTAATAAATTTGTTGCGCGAATGATCTAACAAACATGCATCATGTACAATCAGATGGAATAAATGGCGCGATAACGCTCATTTTATGACGAAGCACACACATTTTAAGTTCGATATTTCTCGTTTTTGCTCGTTAACGATAAGTTTACAGCATGCCTACAAGCATCGTGGAGGTCCGTGACTTTCACGCATACAACAAACATTAACTCTTCAGGATCCGATTATGAGTCAAACATCAACCTTGAAAGGCCAGTGCATTGCTGAATTCCTCGGTACCGGGTTGTTGATTTTTTTCGGTGTGGGTTGCGTTGCAGCACTAAAAGTCGCTGGTGCGTCTTTTGGTCAGTGGGAAATCAGTGTCATTTGGGGACTGGGGGTGGCAATGGCCATCTACCTGACCGCAGGGGTTTCCGGCGCGCATCTTAACCCCGCTGTTACCATTGCATTGTGGCTGTTTGCCTGTTTCGACAAGCGCAAAGTTATTCCTTTTATCGTTTCACAAGTTGCCGGCGCTTTCTGCGCTGCGGCTTTAGTTTACGGGCTTTACTACAATTTATTTTTCGACTTCGAGCAGACTCATCACATTGTTCGCGGCAGCGTTGAAAGTGTTGATCTGGCTGGCACTTTCTCTACTTACCCGAATCCTCATATCAATTTTGTGCAGGCTTTCGCAGTTGAGATGGTGATTACCGCTATTCTGATGGGGCTGATCCTGGCGTTAACGGACGATGGCAACGGTGTACCACGCGGCCCTTTGGCTCCCTTGCTGATTGGTCTACTGATTGCGGTCATTGGCGCATCTATGGGCCCATTGACGGGCTTTGCCATGAACCCAGCGCGTGACTTCGGTCCGAAAGTCTTTGCCTGGCTGGCGGGCTGGGGCAATGTCGCCTTTACCGGCGGCAGAGACATTCCTTACTTCCTGGTGCCGCTTTTTGGCCCTATCGTTGGCGCGATTGTAGGTGCATTTGCCTATCGCAAACTGATTGGTCGCCATTTGCCTTGCGATATCTGTGTTGTGGAAGAAAAGGAGACCACAACTCCTTCAGAACAAAAAGCTTCGCTGTAATATGACTACGGGACAATTAAACATGACTGAAAAAAAATATATCGTTGCGCTCGACCAGGGCACCACCAGCTCCCGCGCGGTCGTAATGGATCACGATGCCAATATCATTAGCGTGTCACAGCGCGAATTTGAGCAAATCTACCCAAAACCAGGCTGGGTAGAACACGACCCAATGGAAATCTGGGCCACCCAAAGCTCCACGCTGGTAGAAGTGCTGGCGAAAGCCGATATCAGTTCCGATCAAATTGCAGCTATCGGTATTACGAATCAACGTGAAACCACTATTGTCTGGGAAAAAGAAACCGGCAAGCCTATCTATAACGCCATTGTCTGGCAGTGCCGTCGTACCGCAGAAATCTGCGAGCATTTAAAACGTGACGGTTTAGAAGATTATATCCGCAGCAATACCGGTCTGGTGATTGACCCGTACTTCTCTGGCACCAAAGTGAAGTGGATCCTCGACCATGTGGAAGGCTCTCGCGAGCGTGCACGTCGTGGTGAATTGCTGTTTGGTACGGTTGATACGTGGCTTATCTGGAAAATGACTCAGGGCCGTGTCCATGTGACCGATTACACCAACGCCTCTCGTACCATGTTGTTCAACATCCATACCCTGGACTGGGACGACAAAATGCTGGAAGTGCTGGATATTCCGCGCGAGATGCTGCCAGAAGTGCGTCGTTCTTCCGAGGTGTACGGTCAGACTAACATTGGCGGCAAAGGCGGCACGCGTATTCCAATCTCCGGGATCGCCGGTGACCAGCAGGCGGCGCTGTTTGGTCAGTTGTGCGTGAAAGAAGGGATGGCGAAGAATACCTACGGCACTGGCTGCTTTATGCTGATGAACACCGGCGAGAAAGCGGTGAAATCAGAAAACGGCCTGCTGACCACCATCGCCTGTGGCCCAACTGGCGAAGTAAACTATGCGCTGGAAGGTGCGGTGTTTATGGCGGGCGCATCCATTCAGTGGCTGCGTGATGAGATGAAGTTGATTAACGACGCCTACGATTCCGAATACTTTGCCACCAAAGTGCAAAACACCAACGGTGTGTATGTGGTTCCGGCCTTTACCGGGCTGGGTGCGCCATACTGGGATCCGTATGCGCGCGGGGCGATTTTCGGTCTGACTCGTGGAGTGAACGCTAACCACATTATACGCGCGACGCTGGAGTCTATTGCTTATCAGACGCGTGACGTGCTGGAAGCGATGCAGGCCGATTCTGGTATTCGTCTGCACGCCCTGCGCGTGGATGGCGGCGCAGTGGCGAACAATTTCCTGATGCAGTTCCAGTCCGATATTCTCGGCACGCGCGTTGAGCGCCCGGAAGTGCGCGAAGTCACCGCATTGGGTGCGGCCTATCTTGCTGGTCTGGCGGTAGGCTTCTGGCAGAACCTCGACGAGCTGCAAGAGAAAGCGGTGATTGAGCGCGAGTTCCGTCCTGGCATCGAAACCACCGAGCGTAATTACCGTTACGCTGGCTGGAAAAAAGCGGTCAAACGCGCGATGGCGTGGGAAGAACACGACGAGTAATATCAGGCATCTGAACCAATTGCCTGATACTGATCGCCTGATGCGACGCTTACGCGTCTTATCAGGCCTACGAGCCGATGCCATTTTGTGTAGGCCGGATAAGGCGTTCACGCCGCATCCGGCATGTCGTAGACTCTGAAATCGTGCGGGGGCAACCCCCGCACACATCAATAATCCTGCCCTTCCCCTGTGCTACACTTCGCGCCATTCCTTACTGCTTAGAGTTTGCTATGAGACGAGAACTTGCCATCGAATTTTCCCGCGTCACCGAATCTGCGGCGCTGGCTGGCTACAAATGGTTAGGACGCGGCGATAAAAACACCGCGGACGGCGCGGCGGTTAACGCCATGCGTATTATGCTCAACCAGGTCAACATTGACGGCACCATCGTCATTGGTGAAGGTGAAATCGACGAAGCACCGATGCTCTACATTGGTGAAAAAGTCGGTACCGGTCGCGGTGATGCGGTAGATATTGCTGTTGATCCGATTGAAGGCACGCGCATGACGGCGATGGGCCAGGCTAACGCGCTGGCGGTGCTGGCAGTAGGCGATAAAGGCTGCTTCCTCAACGCGCCGGATATGTATATGGAAAAGCTGATCGTCGGGCCGGGAGCGAAAGGCGTCATTGACCTGAATCTGCCGCTGGCGGATAACCTGCGCAATGTTGCGGCGGCGCTCGGCAAACCGTTGAGCGAACTGACGGTAACGATTCTGGCAAAACCGCGCCACGATGCCGTTATCGCAGAAATGCAGCAACTCGGCGTGCGCGTATTTGCTATTCCGGATGGCGATGTGGCAGCCTCAATTCTCACCTGTATGCCAGACAGCGAAGTTGACGTGCTGTACGGTATTGGTGGCGCGCCGGAAGGCGTGGTTTCTGCGGCGGTGATCCGCGCATTAGATGGCGACATGAATGGTCGTCTGCTGGCACGTCATGACGTCAAAGGCGACAACGAAGAAAATCGCCGCATTGGCGAGCAGGAGCTGGCTCGCTGCAAAGCGATGGGCATCGAAGCGGGTAAAGTGTTGCGTCTGGGCGATATGGCGCGCAGCGACAACGTCATCTTTTCTGCCACTGGCATCACCAAAGGTGATCTGCTGGAAGGTATTAGCCGCAAAGGCAATATCGCCACCACCGAAACACTGCTGATCCGCGGTAAATCACGCACCATTCGTCGCATTCAATCCATCCACTATCTGGATCGTAAAGACCCGGAAATGCAGGTGCACATTCTCTGAGTGATTTGATCGATTGAGCCTTCCAGTCCTTCGGGACTGGAATTTTTTTGTTCGGAGAACGAAGATAAGGCAAGTCAATCAAAACAGGAGAAAAACATGGCTGATTGGGTAACAGGCAAAGTCACTAAAGTGCAGAACTGGACCGACGCCCTGTTTAGTCTCACCGTTCACGCTCCCGTGCTTCCATTTACTGCCGGGCAATTCACCAAACTAGGCCTTGAAATTGACGGCGAACGCGTCCAGCGTGCCTATTCCTACGTTAACTCTCCTGATAATCCCGATCTGGAGTTTTACCTGGTGACCGTCCCCGATGGAAAATTAAGCCCACGATTAGCGGCACTGAAACCGGGCGATGAAGTACAGGTGGTTAGCGAAGCAGCTGGCTTCTTTGTGCTGGATGAGGTCCCTGACTGCGAAACACTGTGGATGCTGGCAACCGGTACAGCGATTGGCCCTTATTTATCAATTCTGCAACTGGGCAAAGATTTAGATCGCTTCAAAAATCTGGTTCTGGTTCACGCCGCACGTTATGCCGCCGACTTAAGTTATCTGCCACTGATGCAAGAACTGGAAAAACGCTACGAAGGGAAACTGCGCATTCAGACGGTGGTCAGTCGGGAAACGGCGGCGGGTTCGCTCACCGGGCGAATACCGGCGTTAATTGAAAGTGGTGAACTGGAAAGTGAGGTGGGCTTGCCGATGGATAAAGAAACCAGCCATGTGATGCTGTGCGGCAATCCACAGATGGTTCGCGATACGCAACAGTTGCTAAAAGAAACCCGGCAGATGACGAAACATTTACGTCGTCGACCGGGCCATATGACAGCGGAGCATTACTGGTAAGCGGTTACTTATCGATAAACGGCACGATGAGCAGATCCGCTTTCAACTTATTGATCATCCCGCGGTATGCCGGCATCAAACGGTTGATAAATGAGTGGTGATGACCACAGACAAGGAGGTCGCACTGCTCTTGTTGCATAATATCCAGCAGTGTTTCCGGCATTTCCCCACGTTCAATACGCAGTTTTGTCTTCGGCCATTGAATATTTTTCGTCAGTTTATACAGCTTGTTATCCGACTTATTCTTCAACAATTGAAGAATATCCTCTGTTGCAGGGAAGTAGATACCCGGATACAACTCGCTTAAGCCATCATCAATATGAATTAACGTCAGGTGAGCGTCATTATGTCTGGCGAGCTCCAGGGCTTTATTCACCAGTAAGGCATCTTCTTCATTCCCGGAAATTGCCACGCCAATGTGTTTATAAGCCATGTTTAACTCCTTCTAAAGCAACTCCATCAAGCTAACGAACGCAGTGATAACTCAAAAATAATCATCTCGGCCTGGCATGAGAAGGTGAAGGCCGCATCAAGCTCAACTTGCCCCTCCAGATCCTTAATCTTATAGGCCACGCTGGCCCCTTCATCCGCAGAGGATGCAGCGGCGGCAAGCTCTTTCAGTTTAGTCATAAAGGACTCTGCTTCTTCGCGGGTGGCAAAAAAGCGCGAAAACTTACTGGTACAGTTGTCGTTATCAATCACCGTACCGATATCAATCGCACATCCTTTAGTACTGCATTTATCTACGACATCTTTCATAGGGCACCTCTGTATATTCGCCTCTCTGTCGATTACGACTTAAGAATAATGCGCCGTTAAGGGAAGAACAAACAAGTAATGATCTTATGGATTACCATTTTTTTTGATATTGCTTAAGGTGAAGAGATCAGAAGGATTTTCCGGGCATTGTCATTTTCAACGTGGAAATAACAAACCCGGAAAAAAATAGCAGTAAGAGATATATTAAAGGTTAATTACTTGATTTATTGTCGGCTTTATACTTCACATCCTGAGTATCTTTACCATATTTATTTTCGCCTTGTGTGCCAACAAACGCCCCAAGATCGATAAGCATCATCACCAGAATCAACGTCGGGACAAAACGCCCCACCGCCCATTGCCAGACACCAGGTAAAATCGCCCAGTTACCCGCCAGCAGCATCCACGCCACAATCATCAGAAATGCCCATGCGCCGGAACGCCCGCGATCATGCAAGCGCTTAACGGTTACTGCCGCTGTTGGCCAAAGCAAGCACACAAGGCAAAACGCCGCGGTCTGAATATCGAGTAAATTTTTACCCGCCAGTGAGAAAAGCACCAGCATGCCTGCGAACCACAGGCCTATCCAAATCCAGAAATCACGGCGTCCAATACGCCCTTTAAATGAAAATAACCATTGCTGTATGGTCATGTAAGTTCCTTGATGGTTGTCTTTTCCAGGATTCTACCCTTTTGACAAGGGCGACAGATATCGTTTTAATCGGAGCCAGTCATAACAAAAGGTACTGTCAATGAAGCCAGGGTGTACGCTGTTTTTTCTCTTATGTTCTGCATTAACCGTTACAACAGCGGCGCATGCACAAACACCAGATACGGCAACGACCGCGCCTTATCTGCTGGCTGGAGCCCCTACTTTCGATCTCTCCATCAGCCAGTTTCGAGAAGACTTTAACAGCCAGAACCCCAGCCTGCCACTGAACGAATTTCGTGCCATCGACAGCAGTCCCGACAAAGCCAATCTCACTCGTGCTGCAAGTAAAATTAATGAGAACTTGTATGCTTCTACAGCGCTGGAGCGCGGTACCTTAAAAATCAAAAGCATTCAAATGACCTGGCTACCCATCCAGGGGCCAGAGCAAAAAGCCGCGAAAGCGAAAGCTCAGGAATACATGGCAGCGGTGATCCGCACACTCACCCCATTAATGACCAAAACACAAAGCCAGAAAAAACTGCAGTCGCTACTAACGGCGGGGAAAAACAAACGTTATTACACCGAGACCGAAGGTGCACTGCGTTATGTTGTCGCGGACAACGGCGAAAAGGGGCTGACCTTCGCTGTTGAACCGATTAAGCTGGCGCTATCTGAATCGCTTGAAGGTTTGAATAAATGACAAAAAGCAAAGCCTTTGTGCCGATGAATCTCTATACTGTTTCACAGACCTGCTGCCCTGCGGGGCGGCCATCTTCCTTTATTCGCTTATAAGCGTGGAGAATTAAAATGCGACATCCTTTAGTGATGGGTAACTGGAAACTGAACGGCAGCCGCCACATGGTTCACGAGCTGGTTTCTAACCTGCGTAAAGAGCTGGCAGGTGTTGCTGGCTGTGCGGTTGCAATCGCACCACCGGAAATGTACATCGATATGGCGAAGCGCGAAGCTGAAGGCAGCCACATCATGCTGGGTGCGCAAAACGTGGACCTGAACCTGTCCGGCGCATTCACCGGTGAAACCTCTGCTGCTATGCTGAAAGACATCGGCGCACAGTACATCATCATCGGCCACTCTGAACGTCGTACTTACCACAAAGAGTCTGACGAACTGATCGCGAAAAAATTCGCGGTGCTGAAAGAGCAGGGTCTGACTCCGGTTCTGTGCATCGGTGAAACCGAAGCTGAAAACGAAGCGGGCAAAACTGAAGAAGTTTGTGCACGTCAGATCGACGCGGTACTGAAAACTCAGGGTGCTGCAGCATTCGAAGGTGCGGTAATCGCTTACGAACCAGTATGGGCAATCGGTACTGGCAAATCGGCAACTCCGGCGCAGGCACAGGCTGTTCACAAATTCATCCGTGACCACATCGCTAAAGTTGACGCTAACATCGCTGAACAAGTGATCATCCAGTACGGCGGCTCTGTAAACGCGTCTAACGCTGCAGAACTGTTTGCTCAGCCAGACATCGACGGCGCGCTGGTTGGCGGTGCTTCTCTGAAAGCTGACGCTTTCGCAGTGATCGTTAAAGCTGCAGAAGCGGCTAAACAGGCTTAAGTCTGACAGGTGCCGGATTTCATATCCGGCACTTACTTTCCTTAACTCCTCGCCTTAACGCAAAATCTCACACTGATGATCCTGGATTTCCTCGGCTGAAGCACGGTTCAGCGTCAGTAGATTTCGTTGTGTCGCCAGCAACACAAACGAATTATCACTCTGCCGCACCATCGCCAGCCCGTAGCTTCCCATATGTTCCCGCGCTTCAGGCACTTCTTCTGCAAGCATCATAAATGGGCTGCGTTGTACCAGTTCGCTTTCCGTTACCCGACGCGCCAGGTATTCATGCCCGTGCAAACCACCTGGCAGTGGCAACCAGCGGCTGCTGATGTTCGCCAGATTGTTATCCAGCTGTTCGCGCACATCAGGACGAATACAAGAGATATGAATATGAAAATGGTTTTGCGTACGCCCGGTGCGAGAGTTGATCGCCAAAGAAACCGCGCGATCGGGAACCGGCTGGCCGTATTTTTTGCTCATAAAATCACGCGCCTGCCAGGCCAACCAAAAGAAGTTCGGCGTTGAAGGATCGGTCAACAAAGGACTTTCAGTACCGTTAATACGATACGTTGGCATCAACAGATATTGCAGTGGGCCATTAAGATCTTTTAAAACCACGTATCCGGCATTAGGTTTGACTTCCGCACATGGCGAAGGATTTTGATTTTGCTGCTGATTGGGCAAACATTCCTCAAGGACAATCTTACGTAATGTATCCGACTCTTCACCGGTTAATTTCCAGTAACCAATACCGGCAGCCACAACGGCGATAACTATCATCACCAAAAAAAGAAGACCCGCTTTTTTCATCTTTTTTTCCCTGTACCTCAAAGAGATGCAAGGGTAACGCAAAATCGTGACAAATAAAAAACCCGGTCGCGAGAAACCACCGGGTTTGATAATTATCCTGTGGAAATCAGCGTTTGCTGATCTGATCGAACGTACCGCCGTTAGCAAAATGCTCTTTTTGCGCTTTCGTCCAGCCGCCGAACTCTTCATCAATGGTGAATAACTTCAATTTTGGAAACGCATTTTCGTACTTTTTCGCTACCTCAGCGTCGCGCGGACGGTAGTAGTTTTTCGCGGCAATTTCCTGACCTTCTGGCGAGTAGAGATATTTCAGGTAGGCTTCCGCCACCTCTTTAGTACCTTTTTTCTCAACCACTTTATCGACCACCGACACGGTTGGCTCTGCGAGGATAGACTCACTCGGCGTGACGATTTCGAATTTATCTTTCCCCAGTTCATTCGCTGCCAGCAGAGCTTCGTTTTCCCAGGCAATCAGTACATCGCCAATTCCGCGCTCGACAAAAGTGTTAGTGGAGCCGCGCGCGCCAGAATCCAGAACTTCGACGTTTTTATACAGTGCCCGAACAAAATCCTGCGCTTTTGCCTGATCGTTGTTGTTGTGGTGCAGCGCGTAGCCCCAGGCAGCCAGGTAGTTCCAGCGCGCGCCACCAGAGCTTTTCGGATTAGGCGTGATCACCGAAACACCCGGTTTAATCAGATCGTTCCAGTCATGGATCTGCTTCGGATTGCCCTTACGTACCAGGAAAACAATGGTGGAAGTGTACGGTGCGGAGTTATCCGGCAGACGTTTGATCCACTCTTTATCAATCCGCCCGCGTTCCGCAATTGCGTCCACGTCATAGGCCAGAGCCAGAGTGACAACATCAGCTTCAATACCATTGATTACCGACGTCGCTTGTTTGCCTGAACCACCGTGTGACTGACGAATCACCACGTTATCGCCAGTTTGCTGTTTCCAGTGGGCGCTGAATGCCTTGTTGTACTGTTCGTACAATTCGCGCGTTGGATCATATGAAACGTTAAGAAGCTGAATATCCTTTGCCATAACGCTGGTTGCCGCCAGCAAAAATGTTAACCCTACGCCCCACTTGTTCATCGCCCGACTCTCTTATGTTGTGTTGTGATGAGCAAAGCGTGCCAGAAGGTTAACCAAACATTAAAGAATAAAAAAAGATTGGCTATAACTTGCGGGTATATGTTGGGGGATTAAAAAGGCGGAAGAAATCCGCCTTAGATTGCTGACAAAGTGCGCTTTGTCCATGCCATATGCGGCGCGAACGCCTTATACGGCCTACAAAAGTTTGCAAATTCAATAAATTGCAGAATTCATGTAGGCCTGATAAGCGAAGCGCATCAGGCATTTTTGCTTCTGTCATCGGTTTCAGGCTAAAGGAATCTGCCTTTTTCCGAAATCATTAATACAGTTTTTTCGCGCAGTCCAGCCAGTCGCCTTTGAACGGACGCTTCATGTTTTCGATAGCGTCGATGATGTCGTGGTGAACCAGCTGTTCGTTCTGGATACCTACACAACGACCGCCGTAACCTGCCAGCAGCAGTTCAATGGCGTAAGCACCCATACGGGAAGCCAGAATACGGTCGTAAGGCACCGGAGAACCACCACGCTGAATGTGGCCCAACACAGTTGCACGGGTTTCACGACCAGTTTCTTTCTCGATGAAATGCGCCAGTTCGTCAACATCACACATGTGTTCGGTAATCGCCACAATGGCGTGTTTCTTACCTTTCGCGATACCCGCTTTGATTTCATTTACCAGGTCATCACGGCTGAATTCAACTTCCGGAACCACAACGAATTCACAACCACCGGCGATGGCCGCAGCCAGGGTCAGATCGCCACAGTAACGCCCCATCACTTCCACCACGGAAATACGCTGGTGAGAAGAAGAGGTGTCACGCAGGCGGTCGATCGCTTCTACAACGGTGCTCAGCGCAGTGAAGAAACCGATAGTGTAGTCAGTGCCTTTGATGTCGTTGTCGATAGTGCCCGGCAGGCCGATGCACGGGAAGCCCATTTCGGTCAGACGCATTGCACCCATGTAGGAACCGTCACCGCCGATAACCACCAGCGCGTCGATACCACGTTTTTTCAGGTTTTCGATAGCCACGGCGCGGATGTTCTCGTCGCGGAATTCCGGGAAACGCGCAGAACCGAGGAACGTACCGCCACGGTTGATCATGTCAGACACGCTGTAACGGTCTAGCTGTACCATACGGTCTTCATACAGACCCAGATAGCCGTCATAAATACCCATTACTTCCAGACCTTCTGTCAGCGCAGAACGAACAACCCCGCGAATTGCGGCGTTCATGCCTGGCGCATCACCGCCGCTTGTCAACACACCGATTTTCTTAATCATGACTACCTCTGAACTTTGGAATGCAAAATGAAATCTGTTGCCGGAAGTCTTCTTGCACATCGAAGTGATCCAACGAATGTGCAAATAGTATAACAATCACTTCCTGCTGAATTGATTCAGGTCAGGCCAAATGGCGGTATTTTATACACAAAATGCGGGTCTGGCTCTCTTTTATACTGATTATGAAAGCATAGACCGTTTACCCTCCCTGGGTACGACGGAACAGGGGTCCTGATGGATAATCACATCCGATCCCGGAAAACGCCGTAAAATAGCCTGCTCTACCTGATCCGCCACCATATGTGCCTGAACCAAAGGCAGAGAGTCTTCCATTTCCAAATGAATCTGAATAAAGCGGGTCGGCCCTGACTGCCGCGTGCGAAGATCGTGAGCGCCGCTAACACCCGGCCAGGAAGTCACGATATCAATAATTTCTTGCCGTTCCTCATCAGGTAATGCGCGATCCAGTAATGACTGTACCGCCTCATATCCCATGCGTAACGCGCTATATAAAATATAGATGCCGATTCCCAATGCAAACAGAGCATCGGCGCGATGCCAGCCGTACCAGGACAACCCCAGCGCCAGCAGAATTGCGCCGTTCATCATAACATCAGACTGGTAATGTAGCATATCAGCCCGCACCGCCTGGCTTTGCGTCCGGCGCACCACCCACCGCTGAAACGAGACAAGGATAATCGTACAAATTAGCGCCACAATTGTCACGATAACCCCGACGCCTGGATCTGTCATCGGTGTTGGAGATACCAGATGTTGAATACCCGTCAAAAACAGGAATAGTGCCGAACCGGAGATAAACATACTTTGCGCCAGCGCCGCGAGGGACTCAGCTTTACCGTGACCAAACGAGTGATTATCGTCGGCAGGTTGCAGGGAATATCGCACCACCAGTAAATTCGTCAACGACGCGCCGATATCCACCAGCGAATCCACCAGCGCGGCGAGAATACTCACCGACCCGGTATACCACCATGCAAAAATTTTAATCAGCAATAGCAGCGAAGCCATCGCCGTTGCAGCAATCGCCGCCCGACTGACCAGCCGTCCATAAGATTGATTCATAAATACTCCCGCTATCAACTGACGGTAGTATAACGGAAGCAAATCATCTGCAATGCATTAAGCAGTAGGCAAATTGAGGATAAAAAAAACCCCCACATCATGTGGGGGAAGACAGGGATGGTGTCTATGGCAAGGAAAACAGGGTTTACTACTGGGAACGTGAGTTGCTACTACTCAATAGCTTCAACGATGAACTTTTTTGCCATTGCGTCACGTCGCGCAACTGCTCCATTCGTTGTTGATGTTTCTCGTTTAAAACCGCTTGCTGCTCCGGCGTTAACAGGCGATACATTTGGTTGCGGACTTTTGCCATCTCAACCTGACGAGCAATTTGCTCATTCGCCATTTTTTCTGCCTGTGCGCGCACAGCGTTTTCATCAAAATTTTCTGCGGTGACAAGGCGATGCATTGTCTCCAGTTCGCTAACATTAACAGGAGGCTGTTCGTGCCGGGCCTGTTGCATAAGATCTCGCATCTGCTGACGCTGATGTTCGGTTAAACTTATGCCGTCGAACATATGGCTCTGCGTACTGCGCTGCGTAAGTTCTTCACCCGGATGCCAGTTATCGCCTGAACCGACTTCAGCAGCGTGGCTTAATGAACTGACTGCCAGCGTTGAGGCCATGACGGCAGCGGTAACTATGCGCATCATTTGCTCCCAAAATCTTTCTGTCGCGATTCAACGATAGAGAGTTTACGATTCAGGCTGCAAACATGCGTCAGGGGGTGTAAAACAACGTAAAGTCATGGATTAGCGACGTCTGATGACGTAATTTCTGCCTCGGAGGTATTTAAACAATGAATAAAATCCTGTTAGTTGATGATGACCGAGAGCTGACTTCCCTGTTAAAGGAGCTGCTCGAGATGGAAGGCTTCAACGTGATTGTTGCCCACGATGGGGAGCAGGCGCTTGATCTTCTGGACGACAGCATTGATTTACTTTTGCTTGATGTCATGATGCCGAAGAAAAATGGTATCGACACATTAAAAGCACTTCGCCAGACACACCAGACGCCTGTCATTATGTTGACGGCGCGCGGCAGTGAACTTGATCGCGTTCTCGGCCTTGAGCTGGGCGCAGATGACTATCTCCCGAAACCGTTTAATGATCGTGAGCTGGTGGCACGTATTCGCGCGATCCTGCGCCGTTCGCACTGGAGCGAGCAACAGCAAAACAACGACAACGGTTCACCGACACTGGAAGTTGATGCCTTAGTGCTGAATCCAGGCCGTCAGGAAGCCAGCTTCGACGGGCAAACGCTGGAGTTAACCGGCACTGAGTTTACCCTGCTCTATTTGCTGGCACAGCATCTGGGTCAGGTGGTTTCCCGTGAGCATTTAAGCCAGGAAGTGCTGGGCAAACGCCTGACGCCTTTCGACCGCGCTATCGATATGCACATTTCCAACCTGCGTCGTAAACTGCCGGATCGTAAAGATGGTCACCCGTGGTTTAAAACCTTGCGTGGTCGCGGCTATCTGATGGTTTCTGCTTCATGATAGGCAGCTTAACCGCGCGCATCTTCGCCATCTTCTGGCTGACGCTGGCGCTGGTGTTGATGTTGGTTTTGATGTTACCCAAGCTCGATTCACGCCAGATGACCGAGCTTCTGGATAGCGAACAGCGTCAGGGGCTGATGATTGAGCAGCATGTCGAAGCGGAACTGGCGAACGATCCGCCCAACGATTTAATGTGGTGGCGGCGTCTGTTCCGGGCGATTGATAAGTGGGCACCGCCAGGACAGCGTTTGTTATTGGTGACCACCGAGGGCCGCGTGATCGGCGCTGAACGCAGCGAAATGCAGATCATTCGTAACTTTATTGGTCAGGCCGATAACGCCGATCATCCGCAGAAGAAAAAGTATGGCCGCGTGGAACTGGTCGGTCCGTTCTCAGTGCGTGATGGCGAAGATAATTACCAACTTTATCTGATTCGTCCAGCCAGCAGTTCTCAATCCGATTTCATTAACTTACTGTTTGACCGCCCGCTATTACTGCTGATTGTCACCATGCTGGTCAGTACGCCGCTGCTGTTGTGGTTGGCCTGGAGTCTGGCAAAACCGGCGCGTAAGCTGAAAAACGCGGCCGATGAAGTTGCCCAGGGAAACTTACGCCAGCACCCGGAACTTGAAGCGGGGCCACAGGAATTTCTTGCCGCTGGTGCCAGTTTTAACCAGATGGTCACCGCGCTGGAGCGCATGATGACCTCTCAGCAGCGTCTGCTTTCTGATATCTCTCACGAACTGCGCACGCCACTGACGCGCCTGCAACTGGGTACGGCGTTATTGCGCCGTCGTAGTGGTGAAAGCAAGGAACTGGAGCGTATTGAAACCGAAGCCCAGCGTCTGGACAGCATGATCAACGACCTGTTGGTGATGTCACGTAATCAGCAGAAAAACGCGCTGGTGAGCGAGACATTGAAAGCTAACCAGTTGTGGGGTGAAGTGCTGGATAACGCGGCGTTCGAAGCGGAACAAATGGGCAAGTCGTTTACGGTTAACTTCCCGCCTGGGCCGTGGCCTCTGTATGGCAACCCGAACGCTCTGGAAAGTGCGCTGGAAAACATTGTTCGTAATGCTCTGCGTTATTCCCATACGAAGATTGAGGTGGGCTTTGCGGTAGATAAAGATGGTATCACCATTACGGTGGACGACGATGGTCCTGGCGTTAGCCCGGAAGATCGCGAGCAGATTTTCCGTCCGTTCTATCGCACCGATGAAGCGCGCGATCGTGAATCTGGCGGTACGGGCTTAGGGCTGGCGATTGTCGAAACAGCTATCCAGCAGCACCGTGGTTGGGTGAAGGCAGAAGACAGCCCGCTGGGCGGTTTGCGGCTGGTGATTTGGCTGCCGCTGTATAAGCGGAGTTAAACTCCGCATTTGTAGGCCAGATAAGGCGTTACGCCGCATCCGGCGTTTGAGCAGAATGCCTGATGCGACGCTGATAGCGTCTTATCAGGCCTACTCTCCGGGGGTTATTTTCCCCACAACCGCCGTGAAAAATCTTCGATTTTGCCGCTCAGTCGGCGCTTCTGCATCGTTCGCGTCCAGCTTTTCGATAACCCGGCAGCGGAGAGTAAACGGTGATACTGCTCGTCATCAAACGGCATATGCCATGCGATGGCAGCAGCCTCCTGCACGGTCAAATCGCTGACACGGGAAACCAACTCCAGCGGCGCATCAGCAGATACCAACCCTGGCGCAATCACGCTATACAACCACCCCACTTTACCCGTGTTTTGCATCAACTGCGCTATATCGCTGATATCAAAATGGTAATTGAGTTTATAGCAAGGGGAGCGTGGCTGGCTGACCTGAATAAATGCCTCTCCCCAGCGGAAAATATCGCCAATATAAACATTACTTTCCGTCAGACCGTCGGTTG
The DNA here is from genome assembly GCF_009820115.1 of Escherichia sp. HH41S. Taxonomy (NCBI): domain Bacteria; kingdom Pseudomonadati; phylum Pseudomonadota; class Gammaproteobacteria; order Enterobacterales; family Enterobacteriaceae; genus Escherichia; species Escherichia sp. HH41S. The sequence continues at coordinate 65,738 of NZ_VNXE01000008.1, read as the reverse complement.
AGAGATTTTCGCCAAACGCAGGCGCAACAAACAACTCCGCCTGTTCCGGAAATTCCCGCGCCCAGTAGAGATAGTGCTCACGAGGATAATGACACAGCGCTCTGTCTGGCCCGCCGTGAACCTTCTTCTCCGCCTGCTCGTCACCTTCCAGCCCCAGCTCCGTCAGCATCAACTCACCATCAACCTGGATTTTGGCAATTGCGCTGGGTTTGCCTTCGGGATAAGCCTGAATCTTGCCCGTGTATACATCAACCGGATATCGCATCTGTTCCCTCTCCACGAGAAATTTCCCCATTAGACCATATTTATTTTATGTCAGGCGTGCTGTTTTCGCGGTATGTATCCAGGCAGGAGCTCAATAGCAAACCGGACGAACGTTAGTTCATCCGGCTGTGGGGATTAAGGAAGCAGGTTTATTTTACCGTGCCTAAAATTTCGATTTTCGCCACTCTGGCTTTGACTTTACGTGACCAGATAGAGGTAAGAATTGGCACCAGAATCGAAGTCACAATGACCGCCGTCGCGACCAGCGAAGTTGCTGCCGGAGCCATCGGTTTAAACGCAGGCACCATTTCAGCAATCAGCACAGGTGTCGCTACCGCGGCCCCTGCGGAACTGGAAGCGGCAATTCCGGCAGTGCCATCGCCACCGCCAATCAATTTATCGGCGATAATCAACGGAATACCGGTCACGATAATTACTGCCACACCCAACAGGATCCCCAGCAAACCTGTCTGGGCAATTACAGTCAAATCAATGGTATTGCCCAGCGCGAAGGCAAAGAATGGAATCAGCGTCTGCACCGCTTTGCTGAAAAATTCTCGTAATTCAGGGTCAAGGTTCCCAAGGGCAAAGCCCACCAGGAACGGTAATACTGCGCCGACGAAAACATGCGGTTCAAACGAGGCAATCCCGGCAGTGCCCAGAATAATCATCGTCATGAGCGGCCCGGACTCCAATGACATCAACACAAATGCCCCAGCTTCTTCTTTCGTACCGTACTGCTGCATGATGGAAGCGTAAAGTCCGCCGTTGGTCATATCCATCGCCGCCACCAGCGCCAGCGTTGAAAGTCCGGCAAAGAATCCAACTTCAACACCATGTTCCGGAATAATGCGCGAGGCAATTGCCGCAACCACCCACGCGACGGCAATTTTTGTTACCACCAGCGTACCGGATTTACGCAATACCGTTCCCGTCGCGCTTAATTTTATTGACGCCCCCATGCAAAAAAACCACACCGCCAGAATGGGCACCGTACCGGTAATCATCCCGTTGGTGAATGATCCAAAATATTTCCCCGCCCCCGGCGAGAAGGTGTGGCACAGTGCGCCAAGGAATAGCGGGACGAGCATCATCCCCCCCGGGATTTTTTCAATCGAGCGTTTTATCTGCATTTCCATCACCTGTCGGCATATTTTTAAGGGCTGATGCGTAATTCCTCAACGGAGCATCAGTGTTGATGAAAACGAAGATAGACATTCATTTAATCAATAAAAGTGATCAAAACCACATCAATTGAAACACTGTTTTATTTTTATCGGATCATTGTTTTTATTTTGAAATTGATCACAAAAAAACCACCGCCGTTGGCGATGGTTCATTTTTTAAGCTGATATGCGGCGTAAACGCCTCATTGCAGCAGGCGGCAAATGATTATTTTTTCGCCGCGAAACGTGCCGCTGCTTCGTCCCAGTTCACCACGTTCCAGAACTCTTTGATGTAGTCAGGACGGCGGTTCTGGAATTTCAGGTAGTAAGCATGTTCCCACACATCCAGGCCCAGAATCGGGAAGCCGGAAGCGCCAGAAATAGCTTCACCCATCAGCGGGGAGTCCTGGTTAGCAGTAGAAACCACCGCCAGTTTATCGCCTTTCAGCACCAGCCATGCCCAGCCGGAACCAAAGCGGGAAGCTGCCGCTTTCTCAAATTCTGCTTTGAAGTTATCAACGGAGCCGAAGTCACGTTCGATAGCCGCTTTCAGGTCACCCTGTAAGGTGGTGCCTTTTTTCAAACCTTTCCAGAACAGGCTGTGGTTAGCGTGACCGCCAGCGTTGTTGCGCAGTACGGTTTTCTTGTCTGCTGGCAGCTGCTCCAGTTTGGTGATCAGCTCTTCAACCGGCAGGTTGGCAAATTCTGGCAGGCTTTCCAGCGCCGCGTTGGCGTTGTTGACGTAGGTCTGATGGTGTTTGGTGTGGTGGATTTCCATGGTCTGCTTATCGAAGTGCGGTTCCAGGGCATCGTAAGCATACGGCAGGGATGGCAGGGTATAGCTCATATTCATCTCCAGTATTGTCGGGCGGCCGATTGTTAATGCCGCGTAAGCAGTTGGTTCATTATAGTTAATTAAATGATATTGAAAATGATTATCAATGCCGTACTTTTCGTAAGGGTATGGTTTTGCAGGAAAATGCCCGAGATGTGAAGCAAATCACCCACTTAATGCCGTGATTGCCAGTAAATCGACAACGGCGGCAACAGGCGAAAGGTTAATCGACAGCACGATTTTTACACTCATCTCGTCGGAGATGTGACGCGGCGAAAAATGATGAGGATAAGAAGATGAGTAACGCGATTACGATGGGGATATTTTGGCATTTGATCGGCGCGGCCAGTGCAGCCTGTTTTTACGCGCCGTTCAAAAAAGTAAAAAAATGGTCATGGGAAACCATGTGGTCAGTCGGTGGGATTGTTTCGTGGATTATTCTGCCGTGGGCCATCAGCGCCCTGTTACTACCGAATTTCTGGGCGTATTACAGCTCGTTTAGTCTCTCTACGCTGCTGCCTGTTTTTCTGTTCGGCGCTATGTGGGGGATCGGTAATATCAACTACGGCCTGACCATGCGTTATCTCGGCATGTCGATGGGAATTGGCATCGCCATTGGCATTACGTTGATTGTCGGTACGCTGATGACGCCAATTATCAACGGCAATTTCGATGTTCTGATTAATACCGAAGGCGGACGCATGACGTTGCTCGGCGTTCTGGTGGCGCTGATTGGCGTAGGGATTGTAACTCGCGCCGGGCAGTTGAAAGAGCGCAAGATGGGCATAAAAGCCGAAGAGTTCAACCTGAAAAAAGGGCTGGTGCTGGCGGTGATGTGCGGCATTTTCTCTGCCGGGATGTCCTTTGCGATGAACGCCGCAAAACCGATGCATGAAGCAGCTGCCGCACTGGGCGTCGATCCACTGTATGTCGCTCTGCCAAGCTATGTTGTCATCATGGGAGGCGGCGCGATCATCAACCTCGGTTTCTGCTTCATTCGTCTGGCAAAAGTGAAGGATTTGTCGCTAAAAGCCGACTTTTCACTGGCAAAACCGCTGATCATTCACAACGTGTTACTCTCGGCACTGGGCGGTTTGATGTGGTATCTGCAATTCTTTTTCTATGCCTGGGGCCACGCCCGCATTCCGGCGCAGTATGACTACATCAGCTGGATGCTGCATATGAGCTTCTATGTATTGTGCGGCGGTATCGTCGGGCTGGTGCTGAAAGAGTGGAACAATGCAGGTCGCCGTCCGGTAACGGTGTTGAGCCTCGGTTGTGTGGTGATTATTGTCGCCGCCAACATCGTCGGCATGGGCATGGCGAATTAATCTTTCTGCGAATTGAGATGACGCCACTGGCTGGGCGTCATCCCGGTTTCCCGGGTAAACACCACCGAAAAATAGTTACTATCTTCAAAGCCACATTCGGTTGAAATATCACTGATTAACAGGCGGCTATGCTGGAGAAGATATTGCGCATGACACACTCTGACCTGCCGCAGATATTGATTGATGGTCATTCCAGTCTGCTGGCGAAATTGCTGACGCAAAACGCGCTCACTGCACGATGCCTCATCACAAAATTCATCCAGCGCAAAGGGACTTTTCAGGCTGGCCGCCAGCCGGGTAATCAGCTTATCCAGCAACGTTTCGCTGGATGTTGGCGGCAACGAATCACTGGTGTAACGATGGCGATTCAGCAACATCACCAACTGCCCGAACAGCAACTCTGCCATTTCGTTAGCAAACGGCACATGCTGACTACTTTCATGCTCAAGCTGACCGATAACCTGCCGCGCCTGTGCCATCCCCATGCTACCTAAGCGCCAGTGTGGTTGCCCTGCGCTGGCGCTAAATCCCGGAATCGCCCCCTGCCAGTCAAGATTCAGCTTCAGCCGCTCCGGGCAATAAATAATATTCTGCAAAACCAGATCGTTAACGGAAGCGTAGGAGTGTTTATCGTCAGCATGAATGTAAAAGAGATCGCCACGGGTAATGCGATAAGGGCGATCGTTGAGTACATGCAGACCATTACCGCGCCAGACAATTACCAGCTCACAAAAATCATGTGTATGTTCAGCAAAGACATCTTGCGGATAACGGTCAGCCACAGCGACTGCCTGCTGGTCGCTGGCAAAAAAATCATCTTTGAGAAGTTTTAACTGATGCGCCACCGTGGCTACCTCGGCCAGAGAACGAAGTTGATTATTCGCAATATGGCGAACAAATACGTTGAGAAGATTCGCGTTATTGCAGAAAGCCATCCCGTCCCTGGCGAATATCACGCGGTGACCAGTTAAACTCTCGGCGAAAAAGCGTCGAAAAGTGGTTACTGTCACTAAATCCGCAGCGATAGGCGATGTCTGTAACGCTGGCCTCGCTGTGGCGTAGCAGATGTCGGGCTTTCATCAGTCGCAGGCGGTTCAGGTAACGCTGAGGCGTCAGTCCCGTTTTCTGCTTAAGCTGCCGATGTAGCGTACGCAGCGAAAGAGAAAATTGATCCGCCACGGCATCCCAATTTACCTCATCGGCAAAATGGTCCTCCAGCCAGGCCAGAAGCAAGTTGAGACGTGATGCGCTGTTTTCCAGGTTCTCCTGCAAACTGCTTTTACGCAGCAAGAGCAGTAATTGCATAAACAAGATCTCGCGACTGGCGGTCGAGGGTAAATCATTTTCCCCTTCCTGCTGTTCCATCTGTGCAACCAGCTGTCGCACCTGCTGCAACACGCTGTGGTTAACGCGCCAGTGAGACGGATACTGCCCATCCTGCTCTTGTGGCAGCAACTGATTCAGCCCGGCGAGAAACTGAAATCGATCCGGCGAGCGATACAGCACATTGGTCAGACACAGATTATCGGTATGTTCATACAGATGCCGATCATGATCGCGTACGAAACAGACAGTCCCACCGGTGATGGTATAGGGCTGCCCATTAAACACATGAATACCCGTGCCATGTTCGACAATCACAATTTCATGAAAATCATGATGATGTTCAGGAAAATCCGCCTGCGGGAGCCGGGGTTCTATCGCCACGGACGCGTTACCAGACGGAAAAAAATCCACACTATGTAATACGGTCATACTGGCCTCCTGATGTCGTCAACACGGCGAAATAGTAATCACGAGGTCAGGTTCTTACCTTAAATTTTCGACGGAAAACCACGTAAAAAACGTCGATTTTTCAAGATACAGCGTGAATTTTCAGGAAATGCGGTAAGCATCACATCACCACAATTCAGCAAATTGTGAACATCATCACGTTCATCTTTCCCTGGTTGCCAATGGCCCATTTTCCTGTCAGTAACGAGAAGGTCGCGAATTCAGGCGCTTTTTAGACTGGTCGTAATGAAATTCAGCAGGATCACATTATGACCTTTCGCAATTGTGTCGCCGTCGATCTCGGCGCATCCAGTGGGCGCGTGATGCTGGCGCGTTACGAGCGTGAATGCCGCAGCCTGTCGCTGCGCGAAATCCATCGTTTTAACAATGGCCTGCATAGCCAGAACGGTTATGTCACCTGGGATGTGGATAGCCTGGAAAGTGCCATTCGCCTTGGATTAAACAAGGTGTGCGAGCAAGGGATTCGTATCGATAGCATTGGGATTGATACCTGGGGCGTGGACTTTATGCTGCTCGACCTACAGGGTAAGCGTGTGGGTCTGCCCGTTGCTTATCGCGATAGCCGCACCAATGGCCTGATGACGCAGGCACAACAGCAACTCGGCAAACGCGATATTTATCAGCGTAGCGGCATCCAGTTTCTGCCCTTCAATACGCTTTATCAGTTGCGTGCGCTGACGGAGCAACAACCTGAGCTTATTCCACACATTGCTCACGCTCTGCTGATGCCGGATTACTTCAGTTATCGCCTGACCGGCAAGATGAACTGGGAATATACCAACGCCACCACCACGCAACTGGTCAATATCAATAGCGACGACTGGGACGAAACGCTACTGGCGTGGAGCGGGGCCAACAAAGCCTGGTTTGGTCGCCCGACACATCCGGGTAATGTCATTGGTCACTGGATTTGCCCGCAAGGTAATGCAATTCCTGTCGTCGCCGTTGCCAGCCATGATACCGCCAGCGCGGTTATCGCCTCGCCGTTAAACGGTTCCCGCGCTGCGTATCTCTCTTCTGGCACCTGGTCATTGATGGGCTTCGAAAGCCAGACACCATTCACCAATGACACGGCGCTGGCAGCCAACATCACCAATGAAGGCGGGGCGGAAGGTCGCTATCGGGTGCTGAAAAATATTATGGGCTTATGGCTGCTTCAGCGGGTGCTTCAGGAGCGGAAAATCAACGATCTTCCGGCGCTTATCGCCGCGACACAGGCACTGCCGGCTTGCCGCTTCACCATCAATCCCAATGACGATCGCTTTATTAATCCTGACGAGATGTGCAGCGAAATTCAGGCTGCGTGTCGGGAAACGGCGCAACCAATCCCGGAAAGTGATGCTGAACTGGCGCGCTGTATTTTCGACAGTCTGGCGCTGCTGTATGCCGATGTGTTGCATGAGCTGGCGCAGCTGCGCGGTGAAGATTTCTCGCAACTGCATATTGTCGGCGGCGGCTGCCAGAACACGCTGCTCAATCAGCTATGTGCCGATGCCTGCGGTATTCGGGTGATTGCCGGGCCTGTTGAAGCCTCGACGCTCGGCAATATCGGCATCCAGTTAATGACGCTGGATGAACTCAACAATGTGGATGATTTCCGTCAGGTCGTCAGCACCACCGCGAATCTGACCACCTTTACCCCTAATCCTGACAGTGAAATTGCCCACTATGTGGCGCGGATTCACTCTACACGACAGACAAAGGAGCTTTGCGCATGACCACTCAACTGGAACAGGCCTGGGAGCTTGCGAAACAGCGTTTCGCGGCGGTGGGGATTGATGTCGAGGAGGCGCTGCGCCAACTTGATCGTTTACCCGTTTCAATGCACTGCTGGCAAGGCGATGATGTTTCCGGTTTTGAAAACCCGGAAGGTTCGCTGACCGGTGGGATTCAGGCTACTGGCAATTATCCGGGCAAAGCGCGTAATGCCAGCGAGCTACGTGCCGATCTGGAACAAGCTATGCGGCTGATTCCGGGTCCGAAACGGCTTAATTTACATGCCATCTATCTGGAATCAGATACGCCAGTCGCGCGCGACCAAATCAAACCAGAGCACTTCAAAAACTGGGTTGAATGGGCGAAAACCAATCAGCTCGGTCTGGATTTTAACCCCTCCTGTTTTTCGCATCCGCTAAGCGCCGATGGCTTTACGCTTTCCCATGCCGACGACAGCATTCGCCAGTTCTGGATTGATCACTGCAAAGCCAGCCGCCGTGTTTCAGCCTATTTTGGCGAGCAACTCGGCACACCGTCGGTGATGAACATCTGGATCCCGGATGGCATGAAAGATATCACCGTTGACCGTCTCGCCCCGCGTCAGCGTCTGCTGGCAGCTCTGGATGAGGTGATCAGCGAGAAGCTGGATCCTGCGCACCATATCGACGCCGTTGAGAGCAAATTGTTTGGTATTGGCGCGGAGAGCTACACGGTTGGCTCCAATGAGTTTTACATGGGGTATGCCACCAGCCGCCAGACGGCGCTGTGCCTGGATGCCGGACATTTCCACCCAACTGAAGTGATTTCCGACAAGATTTCCGCCGCCATGCTGTATGTGCCGCAGTTGCTGCTGCACGTCAGCCGTCCGGTTCGCTGGGACAGCGATCACGTAGTGCTACTGGATGATGAAACTCAGGCGATTGCCAGTGAGATTGTTCGTCACGATCTGTTCGACCGGGTACATATCGGTCTCGATTTCTTTGATGCCTCTATCAACCGCATTGCCGCGTGGGTCATTGGTACACGCAATATGAAAAAAGCCCTGCTGCGTGCGTTGCTGGAACCTACCACTGAACTGCGCAAGCTGGAAGCAGCTGGCGATTACACTGCGCGTCTGGCGCTACTGGAAGAGCAGAAATCGTTGCCGTGGCAGGCGGTGTGGGAAATGTATTGTCAGCGTCACGATACCCCAGCAGGTAGCGAATGGCTGGAGAGCGTGCGGGCTTATGAAAAAGAAATTTTGAGCCAGCGTGGGTAAACACTGCCGGATGCGGCGCGAGCGCCTTATCCGGCCTACGGGTCGTGCATCCGACAACACCGAATTTACAGGAACACAGAACATGCAAAACATTACCCAGTCCTGGTTTGTCCAGGGAATGATCAAAGCCACCACCGACGCCTGGCTGAAAGGCTGGGACGAGCGCAACGGCGGTAACCTGACGTTGCGCCTGGATGACGCCGATATCGCGCCTTATCAAGACAACTTCCATGCACAACCACGCTATATCCCGCTCAGCCAGCCCATGCCTTTGCTTGCAAATACGCCGTTTATCGTCACCGGCTCGGGCAAATTCTTCCGTAACGTCCAGCTTGATCCTGCGGCTAACTTAGGCGTCGTAAAAGTCGACAGCGACGGCGCGGGCTACCACATTCTCTGGGGGCTAACTCACGAAGCCGTTCCAACCTCTGAACTTCCGGCTCACTTCCTTTCCCACTGCGAGCGCATTAAAGCCACCAACGGTAAAGATCGGGTGATCATGCACTGCCACGCCACCAACCTGATCGCCCTTACCTACGTACTGGAAAACGACACCGCGCTCTTCACTCGCCAGCTTTGGGAAGGCAGCACCGAGTGTCTGGTAGTGTTCCCGGATGGCGTCGGCATTTTGCCGTGGATGGTGCCCGGCACGGACGAAATCGGCCAGGCGACCGCACAGGAAATGCAAAAACATTCACTGGTGTTGTGGCCCTTCCACGGCGTCTTCGGCAGCGGTCCGACACTGGATGAAACATTCGGTTTAATCGACACCGCAGAAAAATCAGCACAAGTATTAGTGAAGGTTTATTCGATGGGCGGCATGAAACAGACCATCAGTCGTGAAGAGCTGATAGCACTCGGCCAGCGTTTCGGCGTTACACCACTTGCCAGTGCGCTGGCGCTGTAAGGAGCAAATATGATCCGCAAAGCCTTTGTCATGCAGGTTAACCCCGACGCCCACGAAGAGTATCAGCGTCGGCATAATCCAATCTGGCCGGAACTGGAAGCAGTGTTGAAATCTCACGGTGCGCATAACTACGCCATTTACCTCGACAAAGCGCGTAATCTGCTGTTTGCCACGGTAGAGATTGAATCTGAAGAACGGTGGAATGCGGTAGCCAGTACTGATGTTTGCCAACGTTGGTGGAAGTATATGACCGACGTTATGCCAGCTAACCCGGATAACAGCCCAGTCAGTAGCGAGCTGCAAGAAGTGTTTTACCTGCCTTAATGAGTTGCGGTGCCGGAAAATATCCAGCACCGCGCCTTCATCAGAAGAAGTATTTAAAGCGAACGCGTGCGCCGTAACGGTCATCATTATCATCACCGTGTTTTTTATCACCGTCGCTATCCAGAATGGAGTAATAAGTACCAAGGTAAATATTAAAGTTCTCCATATCCATCACATTAGCGAACTGATAAGACGCATGAATGGTGTGAATGGTGTACGTCCCTTCATCATCAATCCAGCAGTCGTTATCACAAACTACACCGCTGAATTCATCAATCTTATTGTGCGCGTAGATATAACCCAGCTCGAAACGTTTCCACAGCGCGTTAATCCCGGCAGTGAAATCTTTCTCATTATTAGCATCTAAATAGGCGGTATTAAGATTAACCACGACGCCATTTTCCGGATCCGTTTTCAGGCCATTCCAGGTCATGCTCATACCATAGCCGGTACGATCGGACTGATCGACAAAATTACCCTTGTTATCGGTATAACCATAAGCATTATTTACTACGTTCGCTTCCATCGCTGCGGAAACGGTGAATTCTTCCGTCGGCGACCAGGCAATTACCGGACGCAGATAAGCGACATTTTTCTGCTGCTCCATATCGCGTCCATGATAATTACCGTCATTATATAAAGATGTTCCGTCTTCAAGTAACGTGTTTAATTCAAAATACCAGTTATCGAGTTGTTTGCTGACGAGGAAATTACCGCCAGCGTTAGAGCGCCCGCGGCCCTCTTTCATTATATAGATATAACCGCTGCCATCGTCATAAAGATCGTTCGCAGTATTACCGGAATGTTCAACAAAGGTATCCTGATTCAGCGGGAACATATCGTAGGCTTCAAAACGGCCTACTTTGACCTTCCAGTCGTTTTCTTTGCCAAAGAAGAATACCGCATCATCGATATTTACTGAACCGTGCATATCCCCCAGCGGTTGTGCGGAGAACCCGGCGAAATAACCATTATCCAGTTTTCGCATACCATCAAAACCTAACAGAATACGACCATTGAGATTCCACTGTTCATTAGTGGGATCGCTATTCACATCAGCGTTGGTCATTGCCAGCAGGCCATGATTACTTTCCGCATCCATATTAAATTCTACGTCGCCGTAGATTTTTAAATCGCCATAACCTGAAAGCAAAAGATTAGGTGAGGTGGCATTTTTCTTTGCAGATTCCGCCGTTGTCTGTCCATTTACCGGCGTATTGCCCTGGGCAGCCTTAATTTCGCGGATCTCAGCGGCTTGTTGTGTCTGCAGCTATTTTACCTGCCCCTCTACTTTTGCTGCCCGCATTTCTGCCGCTTCCAGGCGTTCTTCCAGCAATGCCATGCGTTGTTCCAGCGTTAAATGCTGTGTTTTTGCCATTCCGGTACTACATGCCAATAATAAACCGATGGCTAAAGATAATGTCGATTTTTTCATTATTTACGTTCCCTGAAATAAAAGATACCCTACGCTTTCCAAAAGGAATACGTATATAGAGAAATATAAGGTGTGCACTTTCGAATTTTTAATCCAACTTCAGCAGGCCGATGGATAGTATCCCGCCACATAATATGAGTAAATCCGCTGATTTCCTGGAACGTGAGGAATATAACAATAGTGCCGTTTTTAACTAAATATCGTAAAAAATATTAGATATAATTCACGCTGACTCATAAGCCACAAATATAAATAACCTTGCTGCAAAATATGTGCGGCAGTTAAACATTCACAACATCATTAAATAATGATTTCTTATTCACTGCATTTATTTTGCCCATCAATATGTGCCTTACACCGCAAAATTTATCCTTCACTCTGCCTTATATTGTCACGACTTCACGACATATCCGCGCTCATCACAAAACCGCCCCGCCGTTACAATTAACTATAATATTTTTTCATGGAGTCCAATAATGGCAGCCCTTACTGCAAGCTGTATTGACCTGAATATTCAGGGCAATGGCACTTATTCCGTTCTGAAGCAGTTGGCGACAATGGCGTTACAAAACGGTTTTATCACCGACTCACATCAATTCCTGCAAACCCTGCTGGTGCGCGAAAAAATGCACTCCACGGGATTTGGTTCCGGTGTCGCCGTGCCGCACGGTAAAAGCGCCTGCGTTAAACAACCGTTCGTGTTATTCGCCCGCAAAGCGCAGGCTATTGACTGGAAAGCCAGCGATGGCGAAGACGTCAATTGCTGGATCTGCCTCGGCGTGCCGCAAAGTGGCGAAGAGGATCAGGTCAAAATCATCGGCACACTGTGTCGCAAAATTATCCACCAGGATTTTATCAACCAACTGCGACAGGGCGACGCCGACCAGGTGCTTGCTTTGTTAAATCAAACCCTCAGCTCATAAGGAAGTGGCGATGGAGTCATCCTTACGTATTGTCGCGATCACCAACTGCCCCGCCGGGATCGCTCACACCTACATGGTGGCGGAAGCCCTGGAACAGAAAGCCCGTTCTCTCGGCCATACCATTAAAGTGGAAACTCAAGGATCAAGCGGCGTCGAAAACCGCTTATCCAGCGAAGAGATTGCCGCTGCCGATTACGTGATTCTCGCTACCGGGCGTGGCCTGAGCGGTGATGATCGCGCGCGATTTGCCGGGAAAAAGGTTTATGAGATTGCCATCTCCCAGGCGCTGAAAAATATCGACCAGATTTTCAGTGAATTACCGACAAACTCACAACTTTTTGCCGCAGATAGCGGCGTGAAGCTCGGCAAACAGGAAGTGCAAAGTGGCAGCGTAATGAGCCATCTGATGGCGGGCGTCTCTGCGGCGCTGCCGTTTGTCATCGGTGGCGGTATCCTGGTGGCGCTTGCCAACATGCTGGTGCAGTTCGGTTTGCCGTATACCGATATGTCGAAAGGCGCGCCGTCGTTTACCTGGGTGGTTGAATCCATCGGTTATCTCGGTTTCACCTTTATGATCCCCATTATGGGCGCTTATATTGCCTCGTCGATTGCCGATAAACCGGCTTTCGCTCCGGCTTTTCTGGTTTGTTATCTGGCAAACGACAAAGCCCTACTCGGCACCCAGTCGGGTGCGGGATTCCTCGGCGCGGTGGTGCTGGGGCTGGCGATTGGCTATTTCGTCTTCTGGTTCCGTAAAGTCCGTCTCGGCAAAGCGTTACAACCGCTGCTCGGTTCCATGCTTATCCCGTTCGTTACTCTGCTGGTTTTTGGCGTACTGACTTACTACGTTATCGGACCGGTGATGTCCGATCTCATGGGCGGGCTGCTGCACTTCCTGAACACCATTCCTCCATCAATGAAGTTTGCGGCGGCGTTTCTGGTCGGTGCGATGCTGGCGTTCGATATGGGCGGCCCCATCAACAAAACCGCCTGGTTCTTCTGCTTCTCACTGCTGGAAAAACACATTTACGACTGGTACGCCATCGTCGGCGTTGTCGCGCTAATGCCGCCTGTCGCGGCGGGTCTTGCGACGTTCATTGCGCCCAAACTGTTTACTCAACAGGAAAAAGAAGCCGCCAGTAGTGCCATTGTGGTCGGTGCCACAGTCGCAACCGAACCGGCTATTCCTTACGCTCTGGCAGCCCCGTTGCCGATGATTACCGCCAATACGCTGGCGGGCGGTATTACCGGCGTGCTGGTGATCGCTTTCGGAATCAAACGTCTGGCACCTGGTTTGGGTATCTTTGACCCGCTGATCGGCCTGATGTCGCCGGTAGGTTCATTTTATCTGGTGCTGGCGATTGGCCTCGCGCTGAACATTTCATTCATTATCGTCCTGAAAGGATTATGGTTACGCCGCAAAGCCAAAGCTGCGCAACAGGAGCTTGTCCATGAACATTGAGTTACTGCAACAGTTGTGCGAAGCCAGCGCCGTCAGCGGCGATGAACAGGAAGTTCGCGACATTCTGATGAACACGCTGGAACCCTGCGTGAATGAGATCACCTTCGATGGTCTGGGCAGCTTTGTTGCCCGTAAGGGGAATAAAGGGCCGAAAGTTGCCGTTGTCGGGCATATGGATGAAGTCGGCTTTATGGTCACCCACATCGACGAGAGCGGTTTTCTGCGTTTTACCACCATTGGCGGCTGGTGGAATCAGTCGATGCTCAACCACCGGGTAACCATACGCACACACAAGGGAGTGAAAATCCCTGGTGTAATTGGCTCCGTCGCGCCACATGCGTTAACCGAAAAGCAAAAGCAACAACCGCTGTCATTTGATGAGATGTTCATTGATATTGGCGCAAACAGTCGCGAAGAAGCGGAAAAACGTGGCGTGGAGATTGGCGATTTTATTAGCCCGGAAGCCAATTTTGCCTGCTGGGGCGAAGATAAAGTGGTCGGCAAGGCGTTGGATAACCGCATCGGCTGCGCAATGATGGCTGAGCTATTGCAGACGGTGAATAACCCCGAAATTACGCTGTATGGCGTTGGCAGTGTGGAAGAAGAAGTTGGGCTACGCGGGGCGCAAACCTCGGCTGAACACATTAAACCGGATGTGGTGATCGTGCTGGATACCGCTGTCGCGGGCGATGTTCCAGGCATTGATAACATTAAATATCCGCTGAAACTGGGCAACGGGCCGGGGCTGATGCTGTTTGACAAGCGCTACTTCCCCAACCAGAAACTGGTAGCAGCGTTAAAAAGCTGTGCCGTACATAACGATTTACCACTGCAATTTTGCACCATGAAAACCGGTGCGACGGATGGCGGGCGCTACAACGTGATGGGCGGCGGACGTCCGGTTGTCGCGCTGTGCCTGCCAACGCGTTATCTGCACGCCAATAGCGGTATGATTTCAAAAGCCGATTACGATGCTCTGCTCACGTTGATAAGGGATTTTCTGACCACTTTAACCGCGGAGAAAGTCAACGCGTTTAGCCAGTTCCGTCAGGTGGATTAATGCTAAACGAACGCCAGTTAAAGATTGTCGATCTGCTGGAGCAACAGCCACGCACGCCTGGCGAGCTGGCGCAACAGACTGGCGTTTCTGGCAGGACCATCCTGCGTGATATTGACTATCTCAACTTTACCCTTAACGGCAAAGCCCGCATTTCCGCCAGTGGCAACGCGGGCTATCAGCTGGAAATCTTCGAGCGCCGCAGCTTTTTTCAGTTGCTGCAAAAGCACGATAACGACGATCGGCTGCTGGCGCTTTTGTTGCTGAATACCTTCACTCCCCGTGCGCAACTCGCCTCGGCGCTTAATTTGCCAGAAACGTGGGTCGCAGAGCGCCTGCCCCGCCTGAAACAGCGCTATGAACGCAGTTTTTGTCTCGCCAGTCGCCCCGGCTTAGGTCATTACATAGATGAGACGCAAGAGAAACGCATTATTTTGCTGGCAAATCTGTTACGCAAAGATCCGTTTTTAATTCCGCTGGCGGGCGTAACACGAGACAATTTTCAACAATTAACCACCGCCTGCGAAAAGCAACGTCGCTGGCCGCTGATGCAAGGCGACTATCTCTCAAGCCTGATTCTGGCTATTTACGCGTTGCGTAATCAGCTTACTGACACATGGCCTGAATATCCCGGTAGCGAGATAAAACAGATTGTTGAATATAGCGGCCTGTTTCTTGGTGATAACGCTGTAAGAACGTTGACGGGGTTGATAGAAAAACAGCATCAACAGGCGCAGGTTATTTGTGTCGATAATGTGCTGGCATTGCTGCAAAGGGTGCCGGGCATTGCGTCATTGAATATTATTGATACGCAACTGGTTGAGAATATTACCGGGCATTTATTACGTTGCCTTGCCGCGCCGGTGTGGATTGGAGAGCACCGCCAAAGCAGCATGAATAACCTGAAAGCCGCCTGGCCTGCGGCCTTTGATATGAGTCTGCACTTTATTACGCTACTGCGTGAACAACTCGATATTCCCCTTTTCGACAGCGATCTGATTGGTTTGTATTTTGCCTGTGCGCTGGAACGGCATCAAAACGAACGCCAGCCGATCATTTTGCTCTCTGATCAGAACGCGATTGCCACTATTAATCAGCTCGCCATTGAGCGCGATGTCCTGAATTGTCGGGTGATTATTGCCCGCAGCGTAAGCGAACTGGTTGCCATTCGCGAAGAGATTGAGCCGTTATTGATCATTAATAACAGCCATTATTTACTGGATGACGCGGTCAATAATTGCATCATCGTAAAAAATATCATTACGGCTGCCGGTATCGAACAAATAAAACATTTTCTGGCGACGGCATTTATTCGCCAGCAACCGGAGCGTTTTTTTTCTGCCCCCGGAAGTTTTCATTATTCGAATGTACGTGGTGAAAGCTGGCAACATATTACCCGGCAAATATGTGCGCAATTAGTGACGCAACACCACATTACCGCCGATGAAGCACAACGGATCATCGCCCGCGAAAGCGAAGGCGAAAACCTGATTGTTAATCGTCTCGCCATCCCACATTGCTGGAGCGAACAGGAACGACGTTTTCGTGGATTTTTTATTACCCTCGCCCAACCGGTTGAGGTGAATAACGAAGTAGTTAACCATGTGCTGATCGCCTGTGCCGCCGCCGATGCGCGTCATGAGCTAAAAATATTTAGCTATCTTGCCAGCGTATTGTGCCAGCATCCGGCAGAGGTTATTGCCGGGTTAACAGGATATGAGGCATTTATGGCGTTACTTCACAAGGGGTGAACTGTGTCGGATGCGCCGCATCCGACACTGCATTTATCACCAAAATCAAAAACATTTAACGCAGGCGATTATAATCATCGACCATTTCGTTGTACTCGCGTAACGCTCGCGGAAATGAGTCGTCGACCATCCAGCTTGTGTTTGCATCCTGAAGTTGCTCTTTATCCCAGTCAGAATACGGAACTTTATCTCTGACGCGGCGAACATATTTTTTAGCCTCGAGTTGATACTGGTCTGCCGAATTAATGAACGAGAAATTCATACCGCCTTTATCCGCTTCTTTGGCCTGCGCCACCAGCGTTTCCAGTTCAGAGACTTTCTTCATTGCCGCATCAACATCAAACTTCTCTTGCGAAATCAGGTTATTAATTTGTTTCGCTGAAATCATGACTGCCAGAGAGTAGTAGTGGAATGTTTTCCCTTCTCTTTGTTCAATATTTTTCAGTTCCGCAAGCTGGCGCTTATCGTTAATTTCCTGAATCGCCGCATGATAAGATTCTGCTACAGGTTCAAAGGCTTCAAGATTTTTTAAGAATGTCTGGTGCAGCGTTTTTCCTTTGGCAAACGCATCGTCTTTATAATTTTCCTGGGTGTAATATTTATCCATTTCGTTAATGGTATTACCCAACGCCACGGCAGCATCGATATAACTCACCGCCACGCCATCAATAGGTTGCAGCGCAGGCGTTAATGCCACGACTCTTTTTATTCCTTTTTCACACTCAGAGAGATTCGATTCACTAATGCTGTAGATGCCATAAACAGTACGCTCTTCACCGGTAGGCCCCTGTTTAAAATCTTTCAGCCAGTCAGCATAACGCGCCAGACTGCTCTGTACCGGGATCTGTAACTTGTTGTAGCACTTGATATAGACATCCATTTTTTCGTCGAAAACCGCTTGTTCATCGACCACTGGTTGCGCAGGTGTTTCAGGTTTAGCTTCTGCTTTTGCAACGGGAGCTTCAGTAGGTTTCGCTTCAGGAGTTGGTGCGGCAGGTTGACTATTGGCAGGCGGGGGCGTTTCTGTTTCGGTTTTTTTATCATCACAACCCGTGATACCGAGAGCCATGATGGCGGCTATAATAGCGGAAGATAATAAATTCCTTTTCATTTAATTGCCTTATAAATAGATAAATAAGAGAGTGAATATAATAAATGAAAAAAGAAAATGTCACTACACGCGTTTTGTTTATAAATAAATCGATAATATTCACGAAATGAATAAATCCTGCAATTTAATATATATCGCAGGACTTATTTTAATTAATTACTCAAACGCTGCGGATGGGTATAAACCGTTGCCCGACCCGGTTTACAAAAGCCCACCAGCGTCAAATTACAACGCTCAGCCACTTCTACAGCAAGTGTGGTCGCGGCAGACACCGCAAACAAAATCTCTACGCCACACATCGCCGACTTTTGCACCATTTCATAACTGGCACGACTGGAAACCAGCACCGCACCTTGCTGCCAGCTTTCCCCTTCTTGCGCCCGGCGACCTAACAGTTTATCCAGCGCCACATGGCGACCCACGTCTTCATGCCCGCCTACCAGTTCGCCAGATGGCAACATCCAGGCAGCGGCGTGAGTACAACCAGTCAGTTGCCCCACTGGCTGGAAATCATTGAGATGGCATAATGCATCATCCAGTTTGTTGAGATCAAATGTCTGAGTGAACGGCAGCGGCTGCACCGGTTTACCGATGTCATTAAGTTGCTCCACGCCGCACACACCACATCCCGTACGTCCCGCCAGTGCCCGACGACGCTCCTTCAACCCCATAAAGCGGCGGCTGGAAAGCTCAATTTGCACTTCCAGACCATTACAGGAAGGAACGACATCCATACCGAAGATATCGCGCGGACTTTCGATAATCCCCTCGGAAAGCGAAAAACCGAGCGCAAAGTATTCAAGGTCTTTGGGCGACGCCATCATCACCACATGCGAAATGCCGTTGTAGACCAGCGCAACGGGAACCTCTTCCGCCACCTCATCTAACCGTGGGTGTTGTAAATCGTCACGCCGCCATAACTCAATTTGACGAACACCTGTGACATTTGTCACATTTTTGATTTCTTTTTGCTGTGTTTTTTTCACTTTCTATTAACCGGATAAGAACACACACACCAACATTATGGTATTCTGTTACAAACCCTTCCTGGATGGAGGGAAATTGAGCCAATTCTGGACCTTTGCGGCCCCTTCCGCAAAGAAAAATAACTCCCACTCCCTGCACACGCAGCAAGCGAATGTAAATGGGACGTGACAATGTCGAAACAAGGAGCAATCCATGCAGGTCAGCAGAAGGCAGTTCTTTAAGATCTGCGCTGGCGGTATGGCAGGCACCACGGCAGCGGCACTGGGTTTTGCACCCAGCGTAGCACTCGCGGAAACCCGGCAGTATAAACTGCTGCGCACCCGCGAAACCCGTAATACCTGCACCTATTGTTCCGTAGGCTGTGGGCTGTTGATGTACAGCCTCGGTGACGGAGCAAAAAACGCCAAAGCATCTATCTTCCATATCGAAGGTGACCCGGATCACCCGGTCAACCGCGGTGCACTTTGTCCGAAAGGCGCTGGCCTGGTGGATTTCATCCACTCCGAAAGCCGTCTGAAGTTTCCGGAATACCGTGCGCCAGGTTCTGATAAATGGCAGCAAATCAGTTGGGAAGAGGCGTTTGATCGCATTGCCAAACTGATGAAAGAAGACCGCGATGCTAACTACATTGCGCAAAACGCCGAAGGCGTGACTGTTAACCGCTGGCTCTCCACCGGGATGCTGTGTGCTTCCGCGTCGAGTAACGAAACCGGCTATTTAACGCAAAAATTCTCCCGCGCGCTGGGTATGCTCGCGGTCGACAACCAGGCGCGTGTCTGACACGGACCAACGGTAGCAAGTCTTGCTCCAACATTTGGTCGCGGTGCGATGACCAACCACTGGGTCGACATCAAGAACGCCAACCTCGTCGTGGTGATGGGCGGTAACGCCGCTGAAGCACACCCGGTCGGGTTCCGCTGGGCGATGGAAGCCAAAATTCACAACGGCGCGAAGCTGATTGTGATCGATCCTCGCTTTACGCGTACGGCGGCGGTGGCTGACTACTATGCCCCTATTCGTTCCGGTACTGACATTGCTTTCCTGTCAGGCGTATTGCTGTACCTGCTGAACAATGAAAAATTCAACCGCGAATACACCGAAGCCTATACCAACGCCAGCCTGATCGTGCGTGAGGATTACGGCTTTGAAGATGGCCTGTTCACCGGCTACGACGCGGAAAAACGCAAGTACGATAAATCCAGCTGGACCTACGAGCTGGACGAAAACGGCTTCGCCAAACGCGATACCACGCTGCAACATCCGCGCTGCGTGTGGAACTTGCTGAAACAGCACGTTTCCCGTTATACGCCAGATGTGGTTGAAAACATCTGTGGTACGCCGAAAGACGCGTTCCTGAAAGTCTGCGAATACATCGCCGAAACCAGTGCTCACGATAAAACTGCCTCGTTCCTTTACGCGCTCGGCTGGACGCAACACTCCGTTGGTGCGCAAAACATTCGAACGATGGCGATGATCCAGCTGCTGCTCGGCAATATGGGGATGGCAGGCGGCGGCGTTAACGCCCTGCGCGGTCACTCCAACATTCAGGGGCTGACGGACCTGGGGCTGCTGTCGCAGAGCCTGCCAGGTTACATGACGCTGCCAAGCGAGAAGCAGACCGATCTGCAAACCTACCTTGCCGCCAACACGCCGAAACCGCTGCTGGAAGGCCAGGTTAACTACTGGGGCAATTACCCGAAATTCTTCGTCTCCATGATGAAGGCCTTCTTTGGTGATAAAGCGACGGCAGAAAACAGCTGGGGCTTTGACTGGTTGCCGAAGTGGGATAAAGGCTACGACGTCCTGCAATACTTCGAGATGATGAAAGAGGGCAAGGTCAATGGCTATATCTGCCAGGGCTTTAACCCGGTTGCCTCATTCCCGAACAAAAACAAAGTGATCGGTTGTCTGTCGAAACTGAAGTTCCTCGTCACTATCGACCCGCTGAACACTGAAACCTCTAACTTCTGGCAGAACCACGGTGAGCTGAACGAAGTGGACTCGTCGAAGATCCAGACCGAAGTGTTCCGTCTGCCATCGACCTGCTTCGCGGAAGAGAACGGTTCAATCGTTAACTCCGGTCGCTGGTTGCAGTGGCACTGGAAAGGTGCGGACGCCCCGGGGATTGCGCTGACTGATGGCGAGATCCTCTCCGGTATCTTCCTGCGCTTGCGCAAGATGTACGCCGAACAGGGTGGCGCGAACCCGGACCAGGTGCTGAACATGACCTGGAACTACGCCATTCCGCATGAGCCGAAGTCGGAAGAAGTAGCGATGGAGAGCAACGGTAAGGCGCTGGCCGATATTACCGATCCGGCAACCGGTGCGGTTATCGTCAAGAAAGGCCAACAACTTAGCTCGTTCGCTCAACTGCGCGATGACGGCACCACCTCCTGTGGCTGCTGGATTTTCGCCGGTAGCTGGACGCCAGAGGGCAACCAGATGGCGCGCCGTGATAACGCCGATCCGTCTGGCCTCGGTAACACGCTGGGCTGGGCATGGGCATGGCCGCTTAACCGCCGCATTCTGTATAACCGCGCCTCCGCAGATCCGCAGGGTAACCCGTGGGATCCGAAGCGTCAGTTGCTGAAATGGGACGGCACCAAATGGACCGGCTGGGATATTCCGGACTACAGCGCAGCGCCTCCGGGCAGTGGCGTCGGGCCGTTTATCATGCAGCAGGAAGGCATGGGGCGTCTGTTTGCCCTCGATAAGATGGCGGAAGGTCCGTTCCCGGAACACTACGAGCCGTTTGAAACGCCGCTGGGAACTAACCCACTGCATCCAAACGTTATCTCGAACCCGGCTGCACGTATCTTTAAAGACGACGCCGAAGCATTGGGTAAAGCCGATAAGTTCCCGTATGTCGGAACCACCTATCGTCTGACCGAGCACTTCCACTACTGGACCAAACACGCGCTGTTGAATGCGATTTTGCAGCCAGAGCAGTTTGTGGAAATCGGTGAGTCGCTGGCGAATAAACTTGGCATTGCTCAGGGCGATACCGTGAAAGTCTCCTCCAACCGTGGCTATATCAAAGCCAAAGCGGTGGTGACCAAACGTATTCGTACGCTAAAAGCGAACGGCAAAGATATCGATACCATCGGTATTCCGATTCACTGGGGCTATGAAGGTGTTGCGAAAAAAGGCTTTATTGCCAATACGTTAACGCCATTCGTTGGTGATGCGAACACGCAGACGCCGGAGTTTAAGTCCTTCCTTGTGAATGTGGAAAAGGTGTAACGGAGACGACATATGGCTTATCAATCTCAAGATATCATTCGTCGTTCCGCGACTAACGGTCTGACCCCCGCGCCTCAGGCGCGGGACTTCCAGGAAGAAGTGGCGAAACTCATCGACGTCACCACCTGTATCGGCTGTAAAGCCTGTCAGGTGGCGTGTTCAGAGTGGAACGACATTCGCGATACCGTCGGCAATAACATTGGGGTGTACGACAACCCCAATGATTTAAGCGCCAAATCGTGGACAGTGATGCGCTTCTCGGAAGTGGAGCAGAACGACAAACTGGAATGGCTAATCCGTAAAGACGGCTGTATGCACTGTTCCGATCCAGGCTGCCTGAAAGCGTGTCCGGCGGAAGGGGCAATTATTCAGTATGCCAACGGTATCGTCGACTTCCAGTCCGAGCAGTGCATTGGTTGCGGTTATTGCATTGCGGGCTGTCCGTTCGACATTCCGCGCCTCAACCCGGAAGACAACCGCGTTTATAAATGTACGCTGTGCGTTGACCGCGTGGTGGTTGGGCAAGAACCGGCCTGCGTGAAGACCTGCCCAACGGGCGCGATTCACTTCGGTACGAAAGAGTCGATGAAAACGCTGGCGAGCGAGCGCGTGGCGGAGCTGAAAACTCGCGGTTACGACAATGCGGGTCTGTACGATCCGGCAGGCGTGGGTGGTACACACGTTATGTACGTGCTGCACCATGCTGACAAGCCAAATCTGTATCATGGCTTGCCGGAGAACCCGGAAATCAGCGAAACCGTGAAATTCTGGAAAGGCATCTGGAAACCGCTCGCAGCTGTTGGCTTTGCGGCTACCTTCGCAGCCAGTATCTTCCACTACGTGGGTGTCGGTCCGAACCGTGCGGATGAGGAAGAGAATAATCTGCACGAAGAGAAAGACGAGGAGCGCAAATGAAACGACGTGACACCATCGTGCGCTACACCGCGCCGGAACGTATCAACCACTGGATCACCGCCTTCTGCTTCATCCTGGCGGCGGTGAGCGGGCTGGGCTTTTTGTTCCCTTCCTTTAACTGGTTGATGCAAATCATGGGCACACCGCAGCTGGCGCGCATTCTGCACCCGTTTGTCGGCGTGGTTATGTTTGCCTCGTTCATCATCATGTTTTTCCGTTACTGGCATCACAACCTAATCAATCGGGATGATATCTTTTGGGCGAAGAATATTCGTAAGATCGTCGTCAACGAGGAAGTAGGTGACACCGGGCGTTATAACTTCGGTCAGAAATGCGTTTTCTGGGCGGCGATTATTTTCCTGGTCCTGCTGTTGGTGAGCGGCGTGATTATCTGGCGTCCTTATTTTGCGCCTGCTTTCTCAATCCCGGTGATCCGATTCGCGTTAATGCTGCATTCATTTGCCGCAGTGGCGTTAATTGTGGTTATCATGGTGCATATCTACGCCGCCCTTTGGGTGAAAGGCACGATTACCGCCATGGTGGAAGGATGGGTTACCAGCGCCTGGGCGAAGAAACATCACCCGCGCTGGTACCGTGAGGTCCGCAAGACAACGGAAAAGAAAGCTGAATGAGTATTCGCATAATCCCGCAAGATGAGCTGGGTTCGAGCGAGAAACGTACGGCGGATATGATTCCGCCGTTATTGTTCCCTCGGCTCAAGAATTTATACAACCGCCGCGCCGAACGTCTGCGCGAGCTGGCAGAAAATAATCCGCTGGGTGATTATCTGCGCTTTGCTGCGCTTATCGCCCACGCCCAGGAAGTGGTGCTGTACGACCATCCGCTGGAAATGGATCTGACTGCACGCATTAAAGAAGCCAGCGCACAGGGCAAGCCACCGCTGGATATTCACGTTTTGCCGCGTGATAAGCACTGGCAAAAGCTGCTGATGGCAATGATTGCTGAGCTGAAACCTGAAATGAGCGGCCCGGCGCTGGCAGTGATTGAGAATCTGGAGAAGGCATCAAGCCAGGAGCTGGAAGATATGGCCAGCGCGCTGTTCGCCTCTGATTTCTCGTCCGTAAGCAGCGATAAAGCGCCGTTTATCTGGGCTGCACTGTCACTCTACTGGGCGCAGATGGCCAATCTGATCCCGGGCAAAGCCCGCGCTGAATACGGCGAGCAACGTCAATATTGCCCGGTTTGTGGTTCTATGCCGGTGTCCAGTATGGTGCAAATTGGCACCACTCAGGGTCTGCGTTACCTGCACTGCAACCTGTGTGAAACTGAATGGCACGTAGTGCGCGTAAAATGCAGCAACTGTGAACAGAGCGGCAAACTGCATTACTGGTCGCTGGATGACGAACAGGCCGCGATTAAAGCCGAAAGCTGCGATGACTGTGGCACTTACCTGAAGATTCTTTATCAGGAAAAAGAACCGAAAGTTGAAGCCGTGGCAGATGACCTCGCCTCTCTGGTACTGGATGCGCGAATGGAGCAAGAAGGCTACGCCCGCAGTTCCATCAACCCGTTCCTGTTTCCGGGTGAAGGGGAGTAATCTCTGACGTTTTCCGGGTGGCGCTGGTCGCCCGGATTACAGTTCATAGGGTATGACGATACCTGCTATTCCCGCAAAATCTCTCGTATTTTGCGAGGCGTTTTCCAGATATGATGTAACAGTTGCAGTTATTATAAGTTCAAGTAAAACAGCCTTGTATTAATACCAGAATAAGGGCATCTGTTTTTTATATTCAAGAATGAAAAAATTTTTGTCATTCCTTATGCTCCTGACACTCATCATCAACACCAACTACCTCCTCCCTTTGCCTCCCGCCTTTTGCCTTACGCACCGGGAATTGCTGACGTTCCAGATATTGCTCTACCGCTTCGCGTAAAATTGCAGATCGTGAAACCTTACGCCAGCCCCTAAGCTTGTTCAGCCGTTTAATTGCCTCTTCTGATAAATGAAGAAAAACCGTATTCATCACCATTACCAATACCTTACATATATTACTCATTAATGTATGTGCGAAAATTACGCCGAAAAATCATTTAAAAAAAGCGGATTTTTGCATGCTGTTTTGTTTTTGCGAGACGTTTTCCAGAAATAATAAGAACGTTGCAGTTGTTTCATTTGTTAATCAAAAATGGTTTGGTTATCGCCCAGGATGAGATATGGGTGCTATAAATATATTATATTCAGGGATATTTATTTTTTGATTGGGTCTTCATTTGCATAATCTGAATGGTGTACCCGAAAAACGTCAGCATCCTAACAGCACCAGGATTTAAGGTGAAATTTAACATCCATCACAGACCGGTCAATGCTGCCACCAACCGGTCTTTACTTGCTCGTCGTTATAATTTTGTGGGTAACAGTTCGGGAAACAAGGAATTCCTTCCGGAACACCCCGGTATCATCCGATAGCATTGACGTCAATCATCAGCGCGACGGTGAGTTTTTTTAATCGAATCATAGGATGGTAACGTTAAGCACGATTACGGGTCATAGTAAAACTCCTGAGCAGGCGGCACTATGCCGCTTTCACAGGAGTTCTGAATGCTGGTGCTTTCTGTATGGCTTCGCTATGCCCCTCGCGGCTAAGTGCCTGCACACTTCTCTCTTTGTATGTCATTTTTGCAATGCATTGGCCGAATTCTGGTAATTCAAATGAGTTTTACTCTTCAGACTCCCATCCCTACGGTATACGAGTTAGATTCATGAATGAAATCGACATTTTTAAAAAACGAATCTTGTAAAACATCCGTGTTGATATTACCTTGCAACCCAACATTAAATTTGTTAGAGAGATGAAGAACTCGAATATCAAAAAGGTCTTTTAACATCATTAATTCTTCAGCTGTTAATGACTCGCAACTAAAATATCCCTGTTGATCAAAAAGGTTTTCAATTTCTCCACCATAGGCGAGGCGTTTTTCAATGAGTGTTTGCAACATCGAGTTGCCAAGGACAATGGATATCGTGCGATCTTTCGCAGATTTACACCCCATCACAACGGCAACATTCGTATCCCCCTCTGGGGTTTCATTTAACGCTGTTGCTAAAATGGTGGTCAAACACGCAAACGGTACTGTATTTCTTTCGTGGTTTAATTTATCTACCAATTCATTCCATTTATTAAAAACCGGCCGATATTTTGTTTGTACAGAATTACCCATGTGGTTAAATAATCCAGCCATACGCTTTTTTATCATCTCGATATCCGGCGAGTCAGAAATACTTTTCGCATAATACGGGCCTGATGATGTTGCATACATTAAAGCAGCGCCCACACCTGTCACCATGATAGGTGCAACCACGGTTTTGGCAAAGGCGACGCTGCGATGGCTATGCGCTTCACAGTCTAAAGGAATATATTCCACTGGCTGCGGTAAATCCTGGCATGCCTCCCTCATCATTGCGGTATGCTTTACAAACAACGGTTTTTCACTGCCCAAAAAAACTTTCTGCTTAATTGCGCTAAGAAAACGTAAATCAAAAATTATTGTTTTTGGTTTATTATTTTTTGGCTCATTTCCCATTATCCCGCTAAGAACCTTCCTTGCTGCATGGAGATTTTTTTGCACAGCACATAACACAATTGACGAAGCCTTCTCTACTTCGTTATTTATTTTAATTTTAAAATCTGCATGATATACGTTGACGGGCAATGTAAGTATATCTGGACTTACATCTTTGGCTGAGTATTTATTGGTGATCGACGGTCGTGAATCCACGAGAAAACTTAGCTGCAAATTATGCTCTATATTATCAGCTGTTTTTGTGGTGTGGTTAAACATAGAGATGCCACCTCTCATTCTTTCACACATATCCTCAACTTTTTCACTTCGTTCTTGTGGCAATTTGGCTTTAACGTTAATTTGATGATTTTTACCGGTGCATTCCTTTACTACAAGAGGAACGTTATCTAAAGTGCCATATAGGCTAATAACGTCACCAGGGTTTTTATCATGTAAGTAAGTTTGATTAATACTCGAGGCATTCACAAAGAGGTCAATATTATAACTGTTTATAACTTCACCTACATCAAATGTGTAGTGCTTACTCTGGAGGCTGCCATCCTTGTTTAATTGTATATCAATCAATATATCTCCGGACTTTGTCACCATATCTTTGCCATAAACCATTTGCATAGCCATTTCGAGGAGATTTTTATCTAACTGATTGCGGGCGTTGAGTAAGCGACTACCAAATAATTTATATACTGTTCCCGTCATTGCCAGCGCTGCACTTTCTGGTACTTTGCGTTTCCACAGTGAGGTTTCTTTATTTTTAAACAGGTCATATTTATTATTACTCAACAACCCGAGTTTAAGTTCGTTAACACAATCGCACAGTTGCTCCTCACCTTCCATTTTAAGGCGATGTGAAAAATCATTTAATAGCGTTTGCTTCGGTGATTCATTACTCATTAGTTGTTTTTCTAAATTAACAATAGAATAACTTTCTTGTTTAATGAGATTAATATTGGCAACCATTACAGCCTCCTTCCCACGGTTTAAGAGCAAACATGCCACATAATTATTTACAACATCCAGAAGCAGTAAATGAATGATACTGACAATGACGCCAGTCCATTATCTTTGCATAATGTTTGTTAGCTATAGATTTTAAAAATATTTATGAGAAAAGTATGGCACCAGAGGGGGTTTTGACTATCAAAAATCGCTCAAACCTGAACTAAGATGATGAATTAAGCATTATCAGCGATAATTGCCACTCAGCTCTACAAATAATATTTAAATGCTCCTGAACAGTGATGTAGCAAGACACGTATGGTGCCAACGAAGAATAAAAATTTATAGCGTTCTTATTCAATATAACCGGAATAGTCAGAGACTGATGTAAATGACCTGAAAGAATGAGAGAGGCTACACCGCCCCTCTCCATCAGCTACTCTTCTTCGTTCCCGCCCTCTTCATACGGGCCAAATGGCTTCGCGGGCAGAACGATATACGTGCCTTCAAACACTGCACCCGGCGTCTCGTCGCCAAAGATTTCGACCTGCATTTGTACCCGCGCTTTGCGCCCGCGCGCCAGACGGTCGAGATCGCCACTTAAGGCACCGAGGTCGGCTACCGCATGAGGTTTGCCGCTAATCGGCTTGCTGTAGCGGATATGCGCATCCGCCAGAATAATCGTTCCGCCGAGGTGGCGTTCACGCAGCATCAGCCAGATAAGCCCCCAACCGGTAAGCGTTGCCAGTGAGAATAAACTCCCGGCAAACAGCGTGTGGTGCGGATTCTGATTGCCGGTTTCCGGCATGGTGGTGATAAATTTTTGCCCGGTATATTGCTGAATGCGCACGCCCATTTTTTCGCTTAGCGGGATATGTTCGTACCACGCCTGTTGCAGCTGCGCGCACCAGTCGCCGCGATGCAGAATGTCATCCAGAGTGGCGACAGGTTTTATCATCAAAAAATGGCGAATCGGCGTGGTGGTTGGCGTGGTGATTTCTCCCTGATTAACAAACCCCAGCTTGGCGAAAAACTCCACCGCGTCTTCGCGGGCGCTACAGGTCACGCGCTTAACACCTTCCTGACGCGCCACCGACTCCAGGGTCATCGCCATCAGCGTTCCTAACCCTTTGTCCTGCACGTCGGGATGAACGGCCATAAAGCGAATGGACGCTTCATTGTCGGCATTAATATACAGTCGGCCTACCGCCACCAGATTACCCTGCTCGTCGACGACCATCTGGTGATGCGCCATCGCATCCCACGCGTCGCGTTCCGAACCTTTCGGTTGATGCAGGGGCTTACGCAACATTTCCCAGCGAAACTGATAGTAACGCTCTAATTCTTCTTCTGTTTGTGGAACCCGAAGGTGATACATAGCGATACTCTCTCTTGTTTCCCGTGACAACCCTGGAAGCTGGCTCATACCTGCAACCAGAATGTTACGGGGCCATCATTGACCAGCGATACCTGCATATCCGCAGCGAAGCGTCCTGTTTGCGTGTTCATCTCTTGCTGACGGCAGCGTTCGACGAAATAGTCATATAACGCCTCTGCGCGATCCGGTGATGCGCCTTTGGAGAAACTTGGGCGCATCCCCCGTTCGGTATCTGCGGCGAGGGTAAACTGGGAAACCACCAGCACACTGCCGCCCGCCTGTTGCACGTTGAGATTCATCTTGCCATCGGCATCGCTGAAGATGCGATAGCCAAGCACACGCTCGCACAGACGGTTTGCTTTCTGTTCGTCGTCATCCTTTTCGACACCCAATAACACCAAAAGTCCCGCGCCAATTTCGCCCGTCACTTCTCCCTCCACGGTGACGCTGGCACGGGTTACGCGTTGAATTAATGCAATCATGGTTCGTCGTCTTCTTCTTGTTCAGCTGCTTGTTTTAGTTTGCGGTATTCCCCGAGAGTGACAGTAATTTCCGCGCCAAGCAAGACGATACACCATGTCCAGTAGACCCAGACAAAGAGAATGGGGATCACCGCCAGCACGCCGTAAATGAGCTGGTATGACGGGAACATGGTGATATAAAGCGCGAAACCTTTCTTTCCTGCTTCGAACAGGAGTGCGGCGACAAACGCACCGACAATCGCGTCGCGATTAGGTACGCGGATAGTAGGAACAATGCTGTACAGTAACCAGAAGGAGATCCACGACAACAGCAACGGAAAAATACGCAGCACATTGTCAATGACAGTATTGAGATCGCTTGCCCAACGCAGAGAGAGCAGATAGGAGCTGATCGCCAGACTGGCCCCTGCCAGCAGCGGCCCCAGCGTTAAAATCATCCAGTACACGGCAAACGAGTAAATTTTTGGTCGCGCTCGTTTACTGCGCCAGATGGTATTCAACGCGCTATCGATGGAGTACATCAGCAATAATGCTGTGACGATCAGCCCACACGCCCCAACGGCGGTCATCTTGTTGGAATTGGCAACAAATTGTTCGATATATCGCTGAATAACATCGCCAGTTGCGGGCAGAAAGTTGGCAAAAATGAAGTGACGCAACTGAATACTGACGTCGGAAAACATGGGAAAAGCGGCGAAAAGCGCAAAAACAACGGCAACCAGCGGCACTAATGAGAGCAACGACACATAGGCAAGATTACCTGCCAGGGTTGTCATATTGTCCTCATCAATGCGTTGCCAGAGTAGTTTTAGCCAGGCCCATAGCGGACGGGTACGGTGCCTGGCTTTGTCCTGAATGTTTTTTAGCATAACACCTTCGCGAAATAGTCCGGGATGGTGGTTTTATCTTTCACCAGAATACTGGTAATACCTAGCTGATTTGCTCCTTCTATATTATCGGCGTTGTCATCGAAAAAGACCGTATCGCTGGCTGAAAAACCTTCCGCCTGCAAAACATGCTGGTAAATTCGTGCTTCAGGTTTGCGCATCCCTAGATCTTGCGACAGATAGATATGGTCAGCAGCAGCACGGATTTCCGGGTATTCCTCC
Source organism: Escherichia sp. HH41S (assembly GCF_009820115.1). Taxonomy (NCBI): domain Bacteria; kingdom Pseudomonadati; phylum Pseudomonadota; class Gammaproteobacteria; order Enterobacterales; family Enterobacteriaceae; genus Escherichia; species Escherichia sp. HH41S. The sequence continues at coordinate 35,811 of NZ_VNXE01000008.1, read as the reverse complement.
GGCCAGAAGGTGGTATGTAGGCGGTTAGTATTGGAAAGCACCACCACACGATGACCCTGCTCACGCAGTTTATGCATGATGGCGATCACTTCCGGGCGCAGCGCGACAAACACCGCCTGCCAGCCGTGGGAAAACTGCTCATAGCTTAGCGGTAGAGCCATCTCATGACACAGCGCCTCTGCGAACGCTTCGTCGCTAATTTCCCCACGCTCATGCTGATGAAACGCCTCGCCCATGTGGAAACTCTTCTTAAGCGTAGCCAGGGGAACACGCGTTAAATCGCTCCAGGCTCCCAGCACACGGTTAAAGTCGATATCGACAATCACATTACCTAAATCAAAGATATAGAGCATTTTTGCCTCCTTTCGCGCCACAAGAAATTAACTGTAGCGGGAAAGGATGGGTTTGGCTATGTGGTCAGGTATGAAGCAAGGTCAACGGTCACAAAATTCTACGCGTCTTCCTGGGGAAGGATGATTTCAATTTGGCTGTCTTGTAAGCGTGATTTTAGCGCAGCGGGCGGCAGCTCGTCGGTAAAGAGCGCAGTGACCTGTGCCACGTTACCAATTTCAACCGCCGCCGAAGCATGATACTTAGTGTGATCGGCGACCAGCAGAATATTTCTCGCGTGCGCCATCATCGTTTTCACCACGTTAGCTTCGTTTACATCAAACTCCATCAACGCGCCATCGCTCTCAATCGCCCCAACGCTTGTTACCAGATAATCAGCCCGAAAATCGGCCACAAAGGAAGCCGCTGAAGGGCCAATGATCCCGCTATTATGAGAGCGCAACGTACCGCCGGGCACCATCACTTCAAAGCGCGGGTTGTGGTACAGAATATGCGCCACACGCAGGCTGTTCGTGATTATCCGCAAATGATTATGGTTAAGTAACGCCCGGGCGACATGTTCGACAGTCGTACCGATGGTGATAAATATTGTCGATCCATCAGGAATATAGTCTGCCACCGCTTCGGCAATCGCTTTTTTCTCTTCAGTTTGCGAAACCTCACGCTGTTCGAACGCCGTATTAACGACGCTGGAGGCCCGACCCGCGCCACCGTGATGGCGCGTGATCAGCCCTTGCTCGCTTAATTTACGAATATCCCGGCGGACCGTCTGCGTGGAAACATCCAGCAGATTTGCCAGCTCATCAATATTCATATACCCACGCTCGGCGATCAGCATGAGGAGTTGGTCGTGCCGCGGGTTACCGGTCAGTTCGGTAAGGCTCATGAAAATTCCTCGAAAAACCATCACCCTGGCATTTTATACAAAAAGTGACAAAAAAGATCGGGTTTGATCACAGTCAGGGATCCCGGCACGCCCACCGGGACGCGTGCATTTTAACGCCGCCACACCGCTGGCAAAGCGGACGGAATCCGCTAAATCTCCACCTGTTGCCAGCGCCACCGCCAATGCGCCGTGAAAAACATCGCCCGCACCAGTAGTATCTACCACATCAACTTTGAAAGCTGGCTGATGCTGTCGCCCGCCATTCTCCAGCCAGTCACAGCCTGCACTGCCCTGAGTAACATAGACATGTCCATTTGTGAGCGTTTGTGCCTGTTTTAGGGCACTCGCCATCTCTTTCACGCCCGTTAGCCGCGCCAGACCCGGTTCTGAAAAAGCGGCATGATCGCTTAACGCCACCAGCTCACTGATATCCTGCGGCGTAATATCACCGTCCAGCACGGTCATCACGCCCACCTGCCGGGCCAGGGTGAAGGCTTTTTTCGCGCCGTCGTGCCAGCGTACATCTGCCAGCACCACGTCCCACTGAGAGAAATCAATTTCCTCCAACCACTCTGCGTCAGGCAGCAGGTCCGGGCTGGGATAGTTAATGATGATTCGCTCGCCTTTGGCATCCACCATGATGGCGGATTGCGAAGATTTCGCCTGGTTATACCGTTTGGTGTAACGGGTGTTAACGCCCCAGGATTCCAGCTCTGCCAGCAGGCTGTTGCCCGTGTCGTCGTCACCGACGCGACCAATAAAATCGACCTGCGCACCCAGTCTGGCCGCCGCAACTGCTGCTGTAGCCGCTGGCCCGCCGCCAACTTCCGTATAATTTTTTGCCACGTATTTACCGCTCTCCGTCGGCAACCCTTCCACGTAATAGATGCGATCCATCACGGTAATTCCTACACAAGCAACACGAATCATGGTCATTCCTTAAGCATTTTGGGATGCGTTCATTTTAATTTCATCAATTGTTTAAAAAGTGACGGCTGTCAATTTTTTGACGATAAATTACAAATACGATCAAAAACAGACAAACAAGGCATGTCATAAATGACAAAAAGTGACATCACTGTATTCAGGAGAGGGTTATGGCAGCAATCGCGTTTATCGGTTTAGGACAAATGGGTTCGCCAATGGCGAGCAATTTATTGCAGCAAGGGCATCAACTTTGCGTCTTCGATGTGAATGCCGAAGCTGTACAGCATCTGGTAGACAAAGGGGCGACTCCCGCTGCTAACCCAGCGCAGGCCGCTAAAGGTGCCGAATTTATCATTACCATGTTGCCGAATGGCGATCTGGTGCGTCACGTGTTGTTCGGTGAAAACGGCATTTGTGAGAGCTTATCTTCCGATGCGCTGGTCATTGATATGTCGACCATCCACCCCCTGCAAACCGATAAATTGATTGCTGATATGCAGGTCAGAGGCTTCAGCATGATGGATGTTCCGGTTGGCCGTACTTCCGCAAATGCCATTACCGGTACTCTGCTCCTGTTGGCTGGCGGCACTGCTGAACAAGTTGAACGCGCCACGCCGATCCTGATGGCGATGGGCAGCGAGTTGATCAACGCGGGCGGTCCGGGCATGGGGATCCGCGTTAAGCTTATCAACAACTACATGAGCATAGCGCTCAATGCGTTGTCGGCAGAAGCCGCCGTTTTGTGCGAAGCCCTGAATCTTCCCTTCGATGTTGCCGTCAAGGTAATGAGCGGTACTGCCGCCGGTAAAGGCCACTTCACCACTTCCTGGCCGAACAAAGTCCTCAGTGGAGATCTCTCTCCCGCCTTCATGATCGATCTTGCCCATAAGGATCTTGGCATCGCCCTCGATGTCGCCAACCAGTTGCATGTGCCGATGCCGCTGGGGGCCGCCTCACGGGAGGTTTATAGCCAGGCGCGCGCAGCGGGTCGAGGTCGCCAGGACTGGTCCGCCATTCTGGAGCAGGTCCGTGTCAGTGCCGGGATGACTGCCAAAGTAAAAATGTAACGACTGGATAAAGGAATAAATGAATGAATAAGTACACCATCAACGACATTACGCGCGCATCGGGCGGTTTTGCCATGCTGGCGGTCGATCAGCGCGAAGCCATGCGCATGATGTTTGCCGCGGCTGGCGCCCCCGCTCCAGTAGCCGATAGCGTTTTAACTGATTTCAAAGTTAACGCCGCGAAGGCCCTTTCACCTTATGCATCGGCGATTCTGGTAGATCAACAATTCTGCTACCGCCAGGTGGTTGAGCAAAACGCGATTGCCAAAAGTTGCGCCATGATTGTCGCCGCCGATGAGTTCATCCCTGGCAACGGTATTCCGGTAGATAGCGTAGTCATTGACCGCAAAATCAACCCGCTACAAATCAAACAAGACGGCGGTAAAGCCTTAAAACTGCTGGTGCTGTGGCGTAGCGATGAAGATGCGCAGCAACGCCTGAATATGGTGAAAGAGTTCAACGAACTGTGCCATTCAAACGGTCTGGTGAGCATCATTGAGCCGGTTGTTCGCCCGCCGCGTCGTGGCGATAAATTCGATCGCGAACAAGCGATCATCGATGCCGCCAAAGAGCTGGGCGACAGTGGCGCTGACCTCTACAAAGTTGAAATGCCGCTTTACGGAAAAGGTCCGCAACAAGAGCTTCTCAGTGCTTCACAACGTCTGAATGACCATATCAATATGCCGTGGGTGATCCTCTCATCCGGCGTCGACGAAAAACTGTTCCCGCGTGCCGTACGCGTGGCAATGACAGCGGGTGCATCGGGCTTCCTGGCTGGTCGTGCCGTCTGGGCATCGGTTGTCGGTTTACCGGACAACGAGCTGATGCTGCGTGACGTTTGCGCACCGAAATTACAACAACTTGGCGATATCGTCGACGAAATGATGGCTAAACGCCGTTAAGATGAGGATACAAAAATGAAATGGTTTAACACCTTAAGTCACAACCGTTGGCTGGAACAGGAAACCGATCGCATCTTTGATTTTGGTAAAAATTCCGTAGTACCGACTGGCTTTGGCTGGTTAGGCAATAAAGGGCAAATCAAAGAAGAGATGGGCACCCATCTGTGGATCACCGCCCGTATGTTGCACGTGTATTCCGTTGCTGCGGCGATGGGTCGACCTGGCGCTTACTCGTTGGTTGATCATGGTATCAAAGCCATGAACGGCGCACTGCGCGATAAAAAATATGGCGGCTGGTATGCCTGTGTCAATGACGAGGGCGTGGTGGATGCCTCCAAACAGGGCTATCAACATTTCTTTGCCCTGCTGGGTGCCGCCAGTGCCGTCACAACGGGTCACCCGGAAGCGCGTAAGCTGCTCGATTACACCATTGAAATTATCGAGAAATACTTCTGGAGCGAAGAAGAGCAGATGTGCCTGGAATCCTGGGACGAAGCCTTCAGCAAAACCGAAGAGTACCGCGGCGGCAATGCCAATATGCACGCGGTGGAAGCTTTCTTGATTGTTTATGACGTAACGCATGACAAAAAATGGCTGGATCGCGCGATTCGCGTGGCTTCCGTCATTATCCACGACGTCGCCAGAAATAATCATTATCGCGTTAACGAGCACTTCGATACCCAGTGGAATCCGCTGCCGGATTACAACAAAGATAACCCGGCGCACCGCTTCCGCGCATTCGGAGGCACGCCGGGCCACTGGATCGAATGGGGCCGTTTAATGCTGCATATCCACGCTGCCCTGGAAGCCCGTTGCGAACAGCCTCCGGCCTGGTTGCTAGAAGATGCCAAAGGTCTGTTCAACGCCACCGTGCGCGATGCCTGGGCGCCCGATGGTGCCGACGGGATTGTTTATACCGTTGACTGGGAAGGCAAACCGGTGGTCCGCGAACGTGTGCGTTGGCCTATCGTCGAAGCGATGGGTACAGCTTATGCGCTCTACACCGTCACCGGCGATCGCCAGTACGAAACCTGGTATCAGACATGGTGGGACTACTGCATTAAGTACCTGATGGACTACGAAAACGGTTCCTGGTGGCAGGAGCTGGATGCGGACAACAAGGTCACCACCAAAGTCTGGGACGGTAAACAGGATATTTACCACCTGCTGCATTGCCTGGTGATCCCGCGTATCCCGTTAGCACCAGGCCTGGCACCGGCAGTTGCGGCGGGTCTGCTGGACGTGAATGCCAAATAACTGACTGAAAACCCTAACCCTCTCCCCAAAGGGGAGAGGGGACCGCCCGGCGCAGTTTTTTGGTTTGACATCAGCCTCATGGGAGGCTGTATGCCGTTTTTTAATTAAGGTGCCTCGTATGCAAATCACCAACATGCATTGCAGTGGACAAACCGTTTCACTTGCCGCGGGGGATTATCACGCGACTATCGTGACGGTTGGTGCTGGTCTGGCTGAATTAACTTTTCAGGGTTGTCATTTAGTCATCCCGCACAAACCCGAAGAGATGCCGCTGGCGCATCTGGGTAAAGTGCTTATTCCGTGGCCGAACCGGATCGCCAACGGCTGTTACCGCTATCAGGGACAGGAATATCAGTTACCCATTAATGAACATAGTTCAAAAGCCGCTATTCACGGGCTGCTTGCCTGGCGAGACTGGCAAATTAGCGAATTAACCGCCACCAGCGTTACCCTGACAGCTTTTCTACCGCCCAGTTACGGCTATCCGTTTATGCTGGCTTCGCAGGTTGTTTATTCGCTCAATGCTCGCACGGGCCTTTCCGTTGAGATCGCAAGCCAGAATATTGGTACTGTGACCGCACCTTATGGTGTGGGTATTCATCCTTATTTAACCTGCAACTTAACATCTGTTGATGACTATCTTTTCCAGCTTCCGGCAGAACAGGTTTATGCCGTCGATGAGCACGCAAATCCGACAACGCTTCACCACGTTGATGAGCTGAATTTAAATTTCACGCGGGCGACAAAAATAGCCGCGACAAAAATAGACCATACCTTTAAAACCGCTAATGATCTGTGGGAAATGACCATTACCCATCCACAGCAGGCGCTGTCGGTGAGTCTTTGTTCCGATCAACCCTGGGTGCAGGTTTATAGCGGCGAAAAATTACAGCGTCAGGGACTGGCAGTTGAACCTATGAGTTGCCCGCCTAACGCCTTTAATTCAGGTATCGACTTATTATTACTGGAACCAGGAAAAACGCACCGCCTGTTTTTTAATATTCACGGGCAGCACAATTAATTTTATTAAGAAAAGAACGAGATTATTGTTTAGGGTTGTATTTACACAACAGGAAATATTATGGACTTTTTTACGTTATTTTCGCCAGATGGGGCCATGCTGGAAACAAACGTGGTATGTATCGTTATCGCGTTGATGTTTCTTTATACCTTTGTGGGGATATGCGCGGGATTTGGTGGCGGTTTAACCACCATGCCACTCGTCACGTTAATGCTCCCCGTAAAAATGGCAACACCACTTTCGGTAATTGTCGGCACCGCAACCGCCTTGTACGCCACCTGGCTATCACGCAAAGAAACGGATTGGCGCTCGGCAATGGTGCTGATTATTTTCTCATTTTTGGGAATACCCGTCGGTTTATATGCGCTGTCATATTTACCCGACCATTTTATGAAAGTGGGCTTAGGTGGATTTCTTATCCTCTACTCCTTTTACAGCATGTTTATTCCTCGCTTGCCGATTTATGACCGTAACTGGATCGCCGCACCTATCGGCGCAGTAGCTGGCGCATTAGGCGCGGCGTTCTCAACCAACGGGCCGCCGATGGTTATCTACGGGATGCTGCGTAACTTAGGTCCGGCGGCATTTCGCGGCACTCTGAACGCTTTCTTCACCGCAAACAACATCGCGGTGATCGGCGGGCTGGCGACCAGCGGAATTTTGACTGTTTCTATCTTTAAACTGGTGCTGTTTTGTATTCCCACCATGATCCTCGGTTCACTGATTGGACAATATGTGCATAAACGCATTTCGGTCAAAGTGTTTCGTGTGATGGTCTTTTTATTGTTGATTGCCTCCGGTTCTATGTTGATAAAAGGTGCGTTGGGAATTCCCGCCGCTGCCGCACTTCTGCCTCCGTTTACCTTGTTAGTTATACTGCAACTGGCATTTGGTAAAAAAGTGGCGGCAATCCGCCGAGCTGAAGAAAGTAAATAATCACTTGCGCGGGTTTTAATTTATACCCGCACACATTCTTTGATTAATGAAACCTGTAATAACAGGATGGCATGAAATATTAATTTTATACTCTATGGAGATTATTTATGGATACGCCACGCCCACAGTTATTAGATTTTCAACTTCATCAGAATAACGACTGTCTTACCCTACGTTTTCAGGGCCGTCTTATTTTAACCCATAGTAAAGATAATCCTTGTTTATGGATTGGCTCAGGTATAGCGGATATCGATATGTTCCGCGGTAATTTCAGCATTAAAGATAAATTGGAGGAGAAGATTGCGCTCACCGACGCCATCGTCAGCCAGTCACCGGATGGCTGGTTAATCCATTTCAGCCGTGGTTCTGACATTAACGCCACGCTGCGTATCTCTGCCGACGATCAGGGCCGTTTATTGCTGGAACTACAAAACGACAACCATCACCACAACCGCATCTGGCTGCGTCTTGCCGCACAACCAGAGGACCATATCTACGGCTGCGGCGAACAATTCTCCTACTTTGATCTGCGCGGCAAACCGTTCCCGCTATGGACCAGTGAACAAGGCGTTGGTCGCAACAAACAAACCTATGTCACCTGGCAGGCCGACTGCAAAGAGAACGCGGGCGGCGACTATTACTGGACTTTCTTCCCGCAGCCTACTTTTGTCAGCACGCAGAAGTATTACTGCCATGTTGATAACAGTTGCTATATGAACTTCGACTTTAGTGCCCCGGAATACCATGAACTGGCGCTGTGGGAAGACAAAGCAACACTGCGTTTTGAATGTGCTGATACATACATCTCCCTGCTGGAAAAATTAACTGCCCTGCTGGGACGTCAGCCAGAACTGCCCGACTGGATTTATGACGGGGTAACGCTCGGCATTCAGGGTGGGACGGAAGTGTGTCAGAAGAAACTGGACACCATGCGTAACGCGGGTGTGAAGGTTAACGGCATCTGGGCGCAGGACTGGTCCGGGATCCGTATGACCTCTTTTGGCAAACGTGTGATGTGGAACTGGAAGTGGAACAGTGAAAACTACCCACAGTTAGATTCCCGCATCAAGCAATGGAAAGAAGAAGGCGTGCAGTTCCTCGCCTACATCAACCCGTATGTTGCCAGCGATAAGGACCTCTGCGCCGAGGCGGCTTCACACGGCTATCTGGCAAAAGATGCCTCTGGCGGTGACTATCTGGTGGAGTTTGGTGAGTTCTATGGCGGCGTTGTCGATTTGACCAATCCTGAAGCCTATTCCTGGTTCAAAGAAGTCATCAAGAAAAACATGATCGAATTGGGCTGCGGCGGCTGGATGGCAGATTTTGGCGAATATTTGCCGACCGATACGTATCTGCATAACGGCGTTAGCGCCGAAATTATGCATAACGCCTGGCCCGCACTGTGGGCGAAATGTAACTACGAAGCCCTTGAAGAAACGGGCAAGCTTGGCGAGATCCTTTTCTTTATGCGCGCCGGTTCTACCGGTAGCCAGAAATACTCCACCATGATGTGGGCGGGCGACCAGAACGTCGACTGGAGTCTGGACGATGGCCTGGCGTCGGTTGTTCCGGCGGCGCTCTCGCTGGCGATGACCGGGCATGGCCTGCATCACAGTGACATTGGCGGTTACACCACCCTGTTTGAGATGAAGCGCAGCAAAGAGCTGCTGCTGCGCTGGTGCGATTTCAGCGCCTTCACGCCGATGATGCGCACCCACGAAGGTAACCGTCCTGGCGACAACTGGCAGTTTGACGGCGACGCGGAAACCATCGCCCATTTTGCCCGTATGACCACCGTCTTCACCACCCTGAAACCTTACCTCAAAGACGCCGTCGCACAGAACGCGAAGTCCGGCCTGCCGGTTATGCGCCCGCTGTTCCTGCACTACGAAGACGATGCACACACCTACACCCTGAAATATCAGTACCTGTTAGGCCGCGACATTCTGGTCGCTCCGGTGCATGAACAAGGCCGTAGCGACTGGACGCTCTATCTGCCGGAGGATAACTGGGTCCACGCCTGGACAGGTGAAGCGTTCCGGGGCGGGGAAGTTACCGTTAATGCGCCCATCGGTAAACCGCCGGTCTTTTATCGCGCCGATAGCAAATGGGCGGCACTGTTCGCGTCGTTAAAAAGCATCTAATCACGTCCGCCCGTGGGGAAACTCACGGGCACAGGGAGAACAACGATGAGTCACATCACAACGGAAGATCCGGCTACTTTACGCCTGCCCTTTAAAGAGAAACTCTCTTACGGTATCGGCGATCTGGCCTCTAACATCCTGCTGGATATCGGCACGCTTTATCTTTTGAAGTTTTATACCGACGTTCTGGGGCTGCCCGGCACCTATGGCGGTATTATCTTTTTGATCTCGAAATTCTTTACTGCCTTTACCGACATGGGTACCGGCATCATGCTCGATTCCCGACGCAAGATCGGTCCAAAAGGTAAGTTCCGTCCTTTTATTCTGTATGCGTCATTCCCGGTCACCTTACTGGCGATCGCCAACTTTGTCGGCACACCGTTTGATGTCACCGGTAAAACGGTGATGGCCACTATCCTGTTTATGCTCTACGGGCTGTTTTTCAGCATGATGAACTGCTCTTATGGCGCAATGGTCCCCGCTATTACCAAAAACCCCAACGAACGCGCATCACTGGCGGCATGGCGTCAGGGTGGCGCTACATTGGGCCTGCTGCTTTGTACGGTGGGATTCGTGCCGGTTATGAATCTTATCGAGGGTAATCAGCAAATTGGCTATATCTTCGCCGCCACGCTGTTTTCACTGTTCGGCCTGCTGTTTATGTGGATCTGCTATTCGGGCGTGAAAGAGCGTTATGTCGAAACGCAACCTGCAAATCCGGCGCAAAAGCCAGGCTTGTTGCAATCTTTCCGTGCGATTGCCGGTAACCGCCCGCTGTTCATTTTGTGCATTGCTAACCTCTGTACCTTAGGGGCATTTAACGTCAAGCTCGCCATTCAGGTCTATTACACCCAGTACGTGCTTAACGATCCCATCCTGTTGTCATATATGGGATTTTTCAGCATGGGCTGTATTTTCATCGGCGTGTTCCTGATGCCTGGTGCAGTCAGACGTTTTGGTAAGAAGAAAGTCTATATCGGCGGTCTGCTGATCTGGGTGCTGGGCGATCTGCTCAACTATTTCTTCGGCGGCGGCTCGGTCAGCTTTGTGGCGTTCTCCTGCCTGGCGTTCTTCGGCTCAGCGTTTGTTAACAGCCTGAACTGGGCGCTGGTTTCTGACACCGTCGAGTACGGCGAGTGGCGCACCGGCGTTCGTTCGGAAGGTACGGTCTACACCGGCTTCACCTTCTTTCGCAAAGTATCTCAGGCGCTGGCAGGTTTCTTCCCAGGCTGGATGCTGACGCAAATCGGCTATGTGCCAAACGTGGCGCAGGCTGACCATACCATCGAAGGTTTACGCCAGCTGATCTTCATCTACCCAAGCGCACTGGCGGTAGTCACCATTGTGGCGATGGGTTGCTTCTACAGTCTGAACGAGAAAATGTACGTCCGCATTGTTGAAGAAATAGAAGCCCGTAAACGCACGGCATAAATAATAAACAACGCCCTGCGGGGCGTTATAAGGAGTGATTATGTCTGACCATAATCCACTGACATTAAAACTGAATCTGCGGGAAAAAATCGCTTATGGCATGGGCGACGTCGGTTCGAATTTAATGCTTAGCATCGGCACTCTGTATCTCCTCAAATTTTATACCGATGAATTAGGGATGCCTGCTTACTATGGCGGGATTATCTTTCTGGTGGCGAAATTCTTTACCGCGTTTACCGATATGCTCACCGGATTTTTACTCGACTCGCGGAAAAATATTGGGCCTAAAGGCAAATTTCGTCCCTTTATTTTATATGCAGCGGTTCCGGCGGCGTTAATTGCAACGCTCCAGTTTATCGCCACCACCTTTAGTTTGCCGGTTAAAACGACGATTGCCACCGCGCTGTTTATGATGTTTGGACTTTCATACAGTCTGATGAACTGCTCGTATGGCGCGATGATCCCGGCCATTACCAAAAACCCCAATGAGCGCGCGCAGCTTGCGGCTTACCGCCAGGGTGGTGCAACCATAGGGCTATTGATTTGTACCGTAGCATTTATTCCATTGCAGTCGCTTTTTTCTGACTCCACTGTCGGTTATGCCTGCGCGGCACTGATGTTCTCCATTGGTGGCTTTATTTTTATGATGCTGTGCTACAGAGGCGTCAAAGAGCATTATGTGGACACGACGCCAACCGGACATAAAGCCAGTATTCTCAAATCTTTTTGCGCGATATTTCGTAATCCGCCATTGCTGGTTTTATGCATTGCTAACCTGTGTACCCTGGCGGCATTTAATATCAAACTGGCAATTCAGGTCTATTACACCCAGTATGTGCTGAATGATATTAATTTATTGTCGTGGATGGGATTCTTCAGTATGGGATGCATCCTCATCGGCGTATTGCTGGTGCCATTAACTGTAAAATGTTTTGGTAAAAAACAGGTTTATTTAGCTGGCATGGTGCTGTGGGCGGTGGGGGATATCCTGAATTATTGCTGGGGCAGTAATTCGTTCACCTTCGTCATGTTCTCTTGTGTCGCCTTTTTTGGCACGGCCTTTGTGAACAGCCTGAACTGGGCACTGGTACCGGATACCGTAGATTATGGTGAATGGAAAACAGGTATACGTGCCGAAGGTTCTGTTTATACCGGTTATACCTTCTTTCGTAAAATTTCAGCCGCACTTGCTGGCTTCTTGCCAGGCATTATGCTGACGCAAATCGGTTATGTTCCCAACATCGCGCAAAGCGATGCGACATTACAGGGTTTGCGTCAGCTCATTTTTATCTGGCCTTGTGCACTGGCAATTATTGCTGCATTGACGATGGGATTCTTTTACACACTCAATGAAAAACGGTTTGCATTGATTATTGAGGAAATCAACCAACGCAAAAATAAAGAGATGGCGACAGAAGAAAAAACGGCTTCCTTAACGTTATAAATGTCAATAGCCGCTATTTCCATCCTGGTGGGTGGCGGCCTCCCTACGTTTAAAAATGGACTTATTATGAAAAAGATTAATGCAATAATTCTATTATCCTCTCTGACCTCTGCCTCGGTATTTGCTGGCGCATACGTCGAAAACAGGGAGGCATATAATCTCGCCTCCGATCAGGCAGAAATTATGCTACGTGTAGGTTATAACTTCGATATGGGTGCGGGTATCATGTTAACCAATACCTATAATTTTCAGAGAGAAGATGAGCTTAAACATGGCTACAATGAAATTGAAGGTTGGTATCCTTTATTCAAACCAACCGATAAATTAACCATCCAACCCGGTGGCTTAATTAATGATAAAAGCACCGGTTCCGGTGGTGCAGTATATCTGGACGTCAACTATAAATTTGTACCATGGTTTAATCTGACAGTGCGAAATCGCTATAACCATAATAACTACAGTTCAACAGATTTGAACGGGGAGCTGGATAATAATGACACCTATGAAATTGGTACCTACTGGAATTTCAAAATCACCGATAAATTCTCCTATACATTTGAGCCACATTATTTCATACGCATAAATGACTTCAATAGCAGCAATGGAAAAGATCATCACTGGGAAATCACTAATACCTTCCGTTACCGTATTAACGAAAACTGGCTCCCTTATTTCGAATTACGCTGGTTAGATCGTAATGTCGAACCATACCACCGCGAGCAAAACCAGATTCGTATCGGGACGAAGTATTTCTTCTGATGTGAAACTGCCGGATGCGGCGTAAACGCCTTATCCGGCCTACGGTTGATACGGTTTTCGTTGGCCGGATTAAGCACATCCGGCCACTAATTAAGCTTCAGCCGCCAGCATCTCTTTCTTACGTTGGCTAATACGCTTAACCAGCATTACGGAAACCACCGCACCACAGAATGCGAAGCAGGCCATAATGCCAAACACGATTTTGTAGCCAATAATCCCCGGATTTAAATCCAGAATGTAACCATACAGACTGAAGCAGAACATCGCCGGGGCGTAACCGATAAAGCTACCCAACGCCATCGCCGCGCCTGTTTTATTTTCAGCAATTTTTGCTTCGCCGATAGGTGCAAAAAATACGGCTCGCTGTGTAAAGACTATCGCGCCAAAGCCTAATGTACAGGCCATCCCTAAATAGACCGGCATACTTTCGTGCGGCAGCATAATCAACAGTACGAGCGCAGCGGTACTGATGATAAAGGTGTAGCATAGATATTTACTCGGCGATTTCAGGATCTTATCTGAAATCATGCCACCAATCGGTCCACCGATCATTTTCAGACAGTATTGGTTAATGATGCCGTAAGCACCCACCAGCGCAACGGGCAGCAGATAGATGTTTTTCAGGAATGGAATGAAGAATGTCAGGCCACAGTAAACCGCGTAAACGAAGAAGACGTTGAAAGCGATAAGCCAGATGGTTTTATCTCTCAGCACCGAAGTCATACTGGTGTTTTGCGATGCTTCGTCTTCTTTTTTCACCTCCACGGACGGTGCCTCTTCTTTGTCATTGAGTACAAAGAAAATGATAACGCCCACGGCAATCACAATAAGGGAATAGAACCAGATACCCGCTTTAAAGCCCAACAAGCCACTGCCAAACCAGGTAAATACTGCCAACGCAGAAAATGCCACCACAGTATCGACAATTCCACGCCCTGTTTCGAAGAAGCCAAACAAACGACCTTGTTGTTCGCTATTGCCCAGTCGACTTACCGACTTGAGCAAGACAGGCCAGTTCATCATGTCGCAGGTAACGCCAAATAGCGCCCAGACAAAGAGGATGCCCCAATACCCCGGCATTGTCGTCAAATAAACACCCAGTAATCCTGTCGCAATGAGTGAGAATGACATGGTGTATCTGCGCGGTAGTTTATCGGCAAAATAAATAGACAGAAAAAAGCCCACTGTGGTGACAAATGAGTTTACCGACATAGCATTACCAATTTGACCATTGGTCAAATGGAAATATTCCTGCATCGGGATATAAAACGCATCTTTCAACGACGGTAATTTATAAATTGTACCGCCACACAGTGTTAATAGACTAAATAACGCCCATTTCTTTTTCGTGAGCATAACATCCCCTAAGCGATTTTGAAAATCACTGTTCTAAAGGCAATAAGATACCGGCCATTCTTATGGAATGGTTTTTATTAACAGCGGATGAGTTAAAGCTTATTAGTGGTTCAGAAGATGGCTTGCCTCTTGTTTGATTTGTTGTAGTACGTTACGCACATGATTTATCTGATTAATTGCATCTTCTTTTTCTTTACGTAACCGCGCATCCAGTAAATGATTTTCTGGCAGTGGTGTTTCACTCATCTGGCGATAAGGGATCCACGGATTATCATCTTCGTCTTCAAAGCGGAACGCCGGAGCATAATAATCAACCTCTTCTTCCAGGCCATACGCTGTCACCTGTGGCTCATCATCACCCAAGCAGATAAGGTGCGTTAATAATTCTTTAAATGGCATATCTCCCTGACCTGAAATACAGGCTTTATGGCCCAGGCCACCTTGTTCTTTAACAATCAAGGCATCTTTGATATGGACCTGGGTAATATGTGGTGCCATCGTTTTTAAAGCGTCTATGGGATGTTCATTTGCATTGATCATGTTCGCAAAATCAAACAGTAAGGAAAGAGACTCCATCTCACTCCCTCTGACCAGCGACACCAGTTCATGGCTTTTTAAATCTTCATGCTGTTCGATCGTAAAGGTCAGGCCGCTGTCCTGATACGCTTCCCGCACATAGGCAATGTCGTTAGCGATGATCGATAATACGTCGCGCAAATTACCTTCATAACGCGGATAAAAACGCACTGACGATGCCCCTGTTTTCAACGCAATGGCAACGGCTTCGTCAATAGATGCCTTATCTGAGGCACTGGTTTCAATATGAATATCAAGGTTCAGATGGCGGGCTTTATCGCCAAAGGCAGAGAGTTCTTTATCTGCCATATTGCCCAAAGAAAAACGTTCGCCATCCAGAACATGAATTTTTACGCCTCGCAGATTATTTTCACTCGCAATATCAAGTAAATCAGCTGGCAATACTCTTTCCAGCCGCATATTTAAATGAAAAGCGTAGGCATGCAAATAAAGAGGAAGAGTATCGACACGTTGTAGAATCTTTCTTGCGTTATTTATTGTCACCATAAAACACCTACAGATTAATGATGAGATCCACGGCCTCAAATCGCCAATATTCAATATCTATCTGGACAATATTGCCTTGCTGGTCAGCGCGATGTTTTTCAATTAAGATCGCAGGCATGCCCGCTGAACCGCCAAGAAATTTACTGATATCACCCGGCATTCTTACGGGTTTGAAAACCAGTTTTTTTACTACCGTCTCTTTTTGGTAGCATTTTTCCCAGACTGAAGAAAATGAGTGGTTTTCAAGTTGCTCTATAAAACCTGGGGCAACTTCAGGATTAATATATGTTTCGTGATAGAAAACTTTATGTCCTTCCAGCGCCCCCCAGCCGGTAATGCGATAGAGTTCAGTTGATGGCGTCACTGCAACCAGTGGCGCGAGCGTCTCGGGAATGTCGCTGGTACGGCTTTTCTCAGTAAAACCCCAGGAAGGTTCCCGCCCTTGCTCAATTGCGGCCCGCTGAAAGCTCGCCGACAGCTCCGGACTGTAATTAAATCGCGGCTGAGTCACGAACCACCCTTTACGATCCTTACGGAAAATTTTGGATTCTGCCTCAAGGTTCAGCAACGCCTGGCGTAACGTCATACGTTTAATGCCCAGCAGCTCTCCCAACTCTCTTTCTGAAGGGAGTTTTCCACCCGGCGTGGTGATGCCATCTTTCAACCACCGATCCAGTTTCTCTTTTGCATTTTCTACGGTGGATTGATTCTCCGCCATTGTTTAATCCTTTTGGTTTAAACCAGATGAGGCATCTTACGCTTACGCCAAAAAAGAAAGCAATTAACAGCGTATGACTTTGCAGATAATTGTGACAAAGCTCTCTATTGACGTAACCACAAACTTATAAGGGAGATACTCGCACTGGTGAGAACTTACGACAGGCAAAAAAAAACCTGCCATCGCTGGCAGGTTTTTTATGACTAAAAAACGAAATTAATCGTCTTTCGGTGCGCGGTTGGCGCGACGACGATCGTTTTCCGTCAGGTGACGTTTACGAATACGGATAGAGGTCGGAGTCACTTCTACCAGTTCGTCATCATCGATGAACTCCAGAGCTTGTTCCAGAGTCATGCGGATAGGCGGAACCAGAACAACGGCTTCGTCAGTACCGGAAGCACGCATGTTGGTCAGTTTCTTACCGGTCAGACAGTTTACAGTCAGGTCGTTAGAACGGCTGTGAATACCGATAATCTGACCTTCGTAAACTTCGGCACCGTGACCGAGGAACAGCTTACCACGATCCTGCAGACCGAACAGCGCGAACGCTACCGCTTTACCCTGACCGTTAGAGATCAGTACGCCGTTCTGACGCTGACCCACTTCACCCGGACGTACGTCGTCATAGTGGCTGAAGGTGGAGTACAACAGACCCGTACCAGAGGTCATGGTCATGAACTCAGAACGGAAGCCAATCAGACCACGGCTTGGGATCACGTAGTCGAGACGTACGCGGCCTTTACCGTCTGGATTCATGTTTTTCAGGTCGCCTTTACGTTCGCCCAGCGCCTGCATTACAGAACCCTGATGCTGTTCTTCAACGTCCAGAGTCACGTTTTCATACGGCTCTTGTTTACGACCGTCGATTTCACGGAAGATAACTTTCGGACGGGATACCGCCAGTTCGAAACCTTCACGACGCATGTTTTCGATCAGAACAGACAGGTGCAGTTCGCCACGACCAGAAACGCGGAACGCATCGGCGTCTTCAGTTTCTTCTACGCGCAGCGCAACGTTGTGTACCAGTTCTTTGTTCAGACGATCCAGAATCTGACGAGACGTTACGAACTTACCTTCTTTACCGCAGAACGGTGAGGTGTTAACGCAGAAGAACATAGAAACGGTCGGCTCATCAACGGAGAGTGCCGGCAGCGCTTCAACGTTTTGCGTGTCGCAAACGGTGTCAGAAATGTTCAGTTCGCCCAGGCCCGTGATCGCCACGATATCGCCAGCTTCCGCCAGATCGGTTTCGATACGTTCCAGACCGAGGTGGCCCAGCACTTTACCGACTTTCGCGTTGCGGGTTTTGCCTTCGCTATCGATGATAGTAACTTGCTGGTTCGGCTTCACTTTACCGCGCTTGATGCGGCCAATGCCGATAACGCCAACATAGCTGTTGTAATCGAGCTGAGAAATCTGCATCTGGAACGGACCGTCAAGGTCAACGTCCGGCGCAGGAACGTGGTCAACAATTGCCTGATACAGCGGGGTCATGTCTTCCGCCATATCTTCGTGGTCCAGACCGGCGATACCGTTCAGCGCAGAAGCGTAAACGATCGGGAAGTCCAGTTGCTCGTCGGTCGCGTCGAGGTTAACGAACAGATCGAATACCTGATCCACAACCCAATCAGGACGCGCGCCAGGGCGGTCAACTTTGTTGATAACAACAATCGGCTTCAGGCCGTAAGCAAACGCTTTTTTGGTTACGAAGCGCGTTTGCGGCATCGGGCCGTCAAATGCGTCAACCACCAGCAGCACTGAGTCTACCATGGACATTACACGTTCAACTTCACCACCGAAGTCGGCGTGCCCCGGGGTATCAACGATGTTGATACGGTAATCATTCCATTTGATAGCGGTGTTTTTCGCGAGGATGGTAATCCCACGCTCTTTCTCCAAATCGTTGGAGTCCATCACGCGCTCTTGGGTTTCGGCACGAGAGTCGAACGTACCGGATTGTTGGAGCAGCTTGTCTACCAGGGTGGTTTTACCATGGTCTACGTGCGCGATGATGGCGATATTACGCAATTTTTCGATCACAACTTTGCCTCAGGCATTAGAAATAGCGCGTTATTGTACACGGATTAATCGCACTACAAAACAGGATCACAAACATCCTCCGCAAACAAGTATTGCAGAGTCCCTTTGTGATCGCTTTCACGGAGCATAAAAAGGGTTATCCAAAGGTCATTGCACCAATATGGTGCTTAATGTTTCCATTGAAGCACTATATTGGTGCAACATTCACATCATGGTGCAGCCCTTTTGCACGATGTTAAGCATGATAACGCCTTTTAGGGGCAATTTAAAAGTTGGCACAGTTTTCGCTTTATCTTTTTTACGGCGACACGGCCAAAATAATTGCAGATTTCGTTACCACGACGACCATGACCAATCCAGGAGAGTTAAAGTATGTCCGCTGAACACGTACTGACGATGCTGAACGAGCACGAAGTGAAGTTTGTTGATTTGCGCTTCACCGACACCAAAGGTAAAGAACAGCACGTCACTATCCCTGCTCATCAGGTGAATGCTGAATTCTTCGAAGAAGGCAAAATGTTTGACGGCTCCTCGATTGGCGGCTGGAAAGGCATTAACGAATCCGACATGGTGCTGATGCCAGACGCATCCACCGCAGTGATTGACCCGTTCTTCGCGGACTCTACCCTGATTATCCGTTGCGATATCCTTGAACCAGGCACCCTGCAAGGCTATGACCGTGACCCGCGTTCCATCGCGAAGCGCGCTGAAGATTACCTGCGTTCTACTGGCATTGCCGACACCGTACTGTTCGGGCCAGAACCTGAATTCTTCCTGTTCGATGACATCCGTTTCGGATCTTCTATCTCCGGTTCCCACGTTGCTATCGACGATATCGAAGGCGCATGGAACTCCTCCACCCAATACGAAGGTGGTAACAAAGGTCACCGTCCGGCAGTGAAAGGCGGTTACTTCCCGGTTCCGCCGGTAGACTCTGCTCAGGATATCCGTTCTGAAATGTGTCTGGTGATGGAACAGATGGGCCTGGTAGTTGAAGCCCATCACCACGAAGTAGCGACTGCTGGTCAGAACGAAGTGGCTACCCGCTTCAATACCATGACCAAAAAAGCTGACGAAATTCAGATCTACAAATATGTTGTGCACAACGTAGCACACCGCTTCGGTAAAACCGCGACCTTTATGCCAAAACCGATGTTCGGTGATAACGGCTCCGGTATGCACTGCCACATGTCACTGTCTAAAAACGGCGTCAACCTGTTCGCTGGCGACAAATATGCAGGTCTGTCTGAGCAGGCGTTGTACTACATTGGCGGCGTAATCAAACACGCTAAAGCAATTAACGCCCTGGCAAACCCGACCACCAACTCTTACAAGCGTCTGGTCCCGGGCTACGAAGCACCGGTAATGCTGGCTTACTCTGCACGCAACCGTTCTGCGTCTATCCGTATTCCAGTGGTTTCTTCTCCGAAAGCACGTCGTATCGAAGTCCGTTTCCCGGACCCAGCGGCTAACCCGTACCTGTGCTTTGCTGCCCTGCTGATGGCCGGTCTTGATGGTATCAAGAACAAGATCCACCCAGGCGAAGCCATGGACAAAAACCTGTATGACCTGCCGCCAGAAGAAGCGAAAGAGATCCCACAGGTTGCAGGCTCTCTGGAAGAAGCACTGAACGAACTGGATCTGGACCGCGAGTTCCTGAAAGCCGGTGGCGTGTTCACTGACGAAGCCATTGATGCGTACATCGCTCTGCGTCGCGAAGAAAATGACCGCGTGCGTATGACTCCGCATCCGGTAGAGTTTGAGCTGTACTACAGCGTCTAATAGTTGAAGTTGTACTACCCGGTGCAAAGAAGGCCGGGATTTAGTTGCCGTGGAAACTTTCAGCCCATCTCTGCATGGGCTTTTTTCTCCGTAACTTCTTTGATGCTTCGCGCTTTTTATCCGTAAAAAGCTATAATGCACTAAAATGGTGCAACCTGTTCAGGAGACTGCTTTATGGCAACAGGCACGCAGCCCGATGCTGGGCAGATCCTCAACTCACTGATTAACAGTATTTTGTTAATTGATGACAACCTGGCAATCCATTACGCCAACCCCGCCGCGCAACAACTACTCGCCCAAAGCTCCCGCAAATTGTTTGGTACGCCGTTACCGGAACTGTTGAGCTACTTCTCATTAAATATCGAGCTGATGCAAGAAAGTCTGGAGGCGGGGCAAGGTTTTACCGATAACGAAGTGACGCTGGTGATCGACGGTCGCTCGCATATCCTTTCTGTGACGGCCCAGCGTATGCCGGACGGCATGATCCTGCTGGAGATGGCACCGATGGATAACCAGCGCCGCTTAAGTCAGGAACAGCTACAGCACGCCCAGCAGGTTGCTGCCCGTGATTTAGTGCGCGGCCTGGCGCATGAGATTAAAAATCCGCTTGGCGGTTTACGTGGTGCAGCGCAGTTGCTCAGCAAAGCATTACCTGACCCGTCACTGCTGGAATATACCAAAGTGATTATCGAACAGGCGGACCGGCTGCGAAATCTGGTCGACCGTCTGTTGGGGCCGCAGCTGCCCGGTACGCGCGTTACCGAAAGTATTCACAAAGTGGCTGAACGCGTGGTGACGCTGGTGTCGATGGAACTGCCGGACAACGTGCGGTTGATTCGTGATTACGACCCCAGCCTGCCGGAACTGGCGCACGATCCGGATCAAATTGAACAGGTATTGCTGAATATTGTGCGCAATGCGCTACAGGCGCTGGGGCCGGAAGGTGGTGAAATCATTCTGCGTACCCGCACCGCGTTTCAACTGACCTTACACGGCGAGCGCTATCGGCTGGCGGCGCGGATTGATGTGGAAGATAACGGGCCAGGCATTCCGCCTCATTTGCAGGATACGCTGTTTTACCCGATGGTCAGCGGCCGCGAAGGTGGCACCGGGCTTGGCTTATCCATCGCCCGTAATTTGATTGATCAGCATTCAGGCAAAATTGAATTTACCAGTTGGCCAGGTCATACCGAGTTCTCGGTTTACCTGCCTATCAGGAAATAAAGGTGACGTTTATGCAACGAGGGATAGTCTGGGTAGTCGATGACGATAGTTCCATCCGTTGGGTGCTTGAACGTGCGCTCGCTGGAGCGGGTTTAACCTGTACGACATTTGAGAACGGCGCGGAAGTACTGGAGGCGCTGGCGAGCAAAACGCCGGATGTGCTGCTTTCAGATATCCGTATGCCGGGAATGGACGGGCTTGCGCTGCTCAAGCAGATTAAACAGCGCCATCCGATGCTTCCGGTCATCATTATGACCGCACATTCCGATCTGGATGCTGCCGTCAGCGCCTATCAACAAGGGGCGTTTGATTATCTGCCCAAACCGTTTGATATCGACGAAGCCGTGGCGCTGGTTGAGCGCGCCATCAGCCATTATCAGGAACAGCAGCAACCGCGTAATGTTCAGCTTAACGGCCCGACGACCGATATCATCGGCGAAGCGCCAGCCATGCAGGACGTGTTCCGGATTATCGGTCGGCTTTCACGTTCTTCTATTAGCGTGCTGATTAACGGCGAATCCGGCACCGGTAAAGAACTGGTCGCTCATGCCCTGCATCGCCACAGTCCTCGAGCCAAAGCGCCGTTTATCGCGCTGAATATGGCGGCTATCCCGAAGGATTTGATCGAATCAGAACTGTTCGGTCACGAGAAAGGCGCGTTTACCGGCGCGAATACTATTCGTCAGGGGCGTTTTGAACAGGCCGATGGCGGCACATTATTCCTCGATGAAATTGGCGATATGCCGCTCGATGTACAGACGCGTTTGCTGCGCGTGCTGGCAGACGGTCAGTTTTATCGCGTTGGCGGCTATGCGCCGGTGAAAGTGGATGTGCGGATTATCGCTGCGACCCATCAGAATCTCGAACAGCGGGTACAGGAAGGCAAGTTCCGTGAGGATTTGTTCCACCGCCTGAACGTTATCCGCGTTCATCTGCCGCCGCTGCGTGAGCGTCGGGAAGATATTCCCCGTCTGGCACGCCATTTTTTACAGGTTGCCGCGCGCGAACTGGGCGTAGAAGCGAAGTTGCTGCATCCGGAAACCGAAGCCGCGCTGACGCGTCTGGCATGGCCGGGTAACGTGCGCCAGCTGGAAAACACCTGTCGCTGGCTAACGGTGATGGCTGCCGGACAGGAAGTGTTGATTCAGGATTTGCCCAGCGAACTGTTTGAATCAACGGTTGCGGAGAGTACTTCGCAAATGCAACCGGACAGTTGGGCGACACTTTTAGCGCAATGGGCAGACAGAGCGCTACGTTCCGGTCATCAAAACCTGCTTTCCGAAGCGCAGCCTGAGCTTGAGCGGACGTTACTGACGACCGCGTTGCGACATACGCAGGGGCATAAACAGGAAGCTGCGCGGCTACTTGGCTGGGGGCGTAACACCCTGACGCGGAAGTTAAAAGAGCTGGGGATGGAGTGATTCACAGCTTGTGTGTAAAGATTGATTATTGAGCGCAAATTGCTGGTATTTTGCGCTTTACTGTTCCGATAAGTTCAGTATGATCTTGCCCGGAAAACGGGGAGAGTCATTATGCTGGAATCAATAATTAATCTGGTATCGAGTGGCGCAGTTGACAGCCACACACCGCAAACTGCCGTTGCTGCCGTGCTGTGTGCTGCGATGATTGGGCTGTTTAGCTGAAGCTCGTTGTTTATGCCGGATGCGGAGAAAGTCGTAGGCCTGATAAGACGCGACCAGCGTCGCATCAGGCATCATGCTCAGATGCCGGATGCAGCGTAAACGCCTTATCCGGCCTACAAAAGCAATAATTTCAACAGGTTTTCTTAACCAGCGCATCAGGCAATCTTGTTCTCAGCACATTGATGGCGCTTTCGTTTTCTACTTTGTAAACGAAGCGCCATTCACCATTTAAATCACCCGTGAGAACTGCTGCATCCGCGCTTTCTGGCGCAGATAGGTATCAAAGCACATGCAAATGTTGCGGATCAGCAGGCGACCTTTCGCCGTTACCTGAATCCCCTTCTCATCCACATCCACCAGCCCATCTTTTGCTAACGGGGCAAGCAGCTTGAGATCTTCTGCAAAGTAGTCAGCGAAGTGCAAATCCCACTGTTGCTCAATGGGGGCATAATCCAGACGGAAGTTGCAGATGAGCGACTTAATCACATCGCGACGAATACAGTCATCACGCGTTAGCGCAATACCACGCCACAGCGCATTGCCTTGTTCATCCACTTGCTGATAGTACTGCTTCAACTCTTTCTGATTCTGCGCGTAGCAGTCGCCAATCATGCTGATGGCGGAAACGCCCATCCCCAGCAGATCGGTATCGCCCTGAGTGGTGTAGCCCTGGAAGTTACGATGCAGCACGCCTTCACGTTGGGCCACCGCCAGCTCATCATCCGGGCGAGCAAAGTGATCCATACCGATAAACTGATAGCCCGATTGTGTCAGGAAGGCGATGGTTTCCTGCAGGATATCGAGTTTTTGCTGCGGACTCGGCAGGTCAGCATCTTTGATTTTACGCTGAGCAGCAAAAATGGTCGGCAAATGCGCGTAGTTGAAGACGCTCAGACGATCGGGGTTAAGTTCCGCCACGCGTTTCAGGGTAAAGGCGAAACTCTCCGGCGTCTGTTTCGGCAGGCCGTAAATCAGGTCGATGTTGGTGGAAGTAAAGCCAATCTCACGCGCATGGTTAAGCAGCGCAAAGATGAAATCTTCATCCTGCTCGCGGTTAACCAGACGTTGCACTTCTTTGTTGAAGTCCTGCACGCCCATGCTCAGGCGATTAAAGCCTTCGGCGCGTAAATGATCGAGTACATCCAGTTCGATTTCCCGCGGATCGACTTCGATCGAAATCTCCGCATCGGCATTGAACTGGAAGTTTTCGCGCAGCAACTTCATCAGTCGGCTGATTTGCGCTTTGTTCAGATACGTCGGCGTACCACCGCCCCAGTGCAATTGGCTGACGTGACGCCCGGCGAACAGCGGTGCACGATGGACGATTTCTTGCTCCAGTGCGTCCAGATACTGATCGGCCTTGTGCTGCTGGCGAGTAACAATCTTATTGCAACCGCAGAAGTAACAAAGCTTATGGCAGAACGGAATATGTACGTAGAGAGATAATGGACGCTCAGGATAGCGCGCCACGGCTTGTAAAAACGCCTGTTCGCCGAAGTCTTCTGAAAACTCCAGCGCGGTCGGGTACGAGGTGTATCGTGGCCCGGAATAGTTATATTTCTGGATCAGGGCCAGATCCCAGTCGATTTGCTGTACAGACATGCTCACTCCTTCCGATGGCGTCTCTGGCGGCTACGGCGTACCGGCGGATGCCCGTTTCGGGTCATCAGCCGGTTGCGCAGCCACTTTTGTCGCCGCGACAACCGCTGTAGTTTAACGAATAACCACACCAGATAACATATAACCGGAAGGGTTATCAGCAGAACGGGAAGGCCCACGGCGGCAATCCGTTAGTTGCCCCGCAGCAGACGCATCATGTCTTCTTGCTTCTCGTCTTCTTCCTCTTCTTCGTCATCGTCATAAGAGAGGCCGAGTTTCTGCATCAACTCATCAATACGATCCAGTTTGGCATCCACCCAGGATTGCTCTTCGGCGCTCAGGGTTTCGCCTGCCTCCAGACGTTCCAGCAGCGCATCCAGACGCTCATCAGTTTCCAGTAACTCCAACTCCGCCTGCGGTGAAAGCATAGGTTTCTCACTCTTCGGTTTGTGCTGTTTGGTGACTTTTTCAGTCACGCCCAATGGAATAGGGGTTTTACTGCCAATACGTGGATCTTTCGGTGCGTTCTGGCCTTTGCTGCCTGACGTGGTGTTACCGCCCGCTGCGCGGCTGCCCGGCGCATGACCACGACGTTTTTTCTGACGCTTACGGTCACGAGCTTCCTGATCCAGCTCCTCGCGTGTTTTTCGACGCGCTTTTGCATGACCTTTGCTGCGTGAGTTTGAAGATGATGGTTTCATAATGGTTCGTCTTTTAGCCGTTTTATTCAGTATAGATTTGCGGCGGAATCTAACAGAAAGCAAGCAAAGAAAAAAGGCGACAGATTACTCTGTCGCCTTTTTTCCTGACTCATAACCCTTAACGGGTCTTACAATCCTTGCAGGCCGCCAACACACCCTGTTTTTCCATTAGCCGGAACAATCCGTGTTGATTCCATTTCCGTTTAATTACGTCTCCGGACGTTTGTCTTCCTGACAATCCTCTGTCTTCGCCTCCTGGCGCTCCTGACCCTCATCCTGAGTCATTGTTCCTGTTAGCGTCCTCGCTCTATGGGTGCTACTTTACGCCTTTGCTTTAAACAAACAATCAACCGCCATCAGTATTTGCACATTTTCAGAGTTTTATATAAAAGCAATTAACTGATTTATATAGCTTATTTGACATGCATCGCAGAATTTTCTCTGCTATTTCGCATAAAGACTATCGGCAATGTCTCACAAAGCGTATGGCTTTTACTTACAACGCTCACGCCGAAAAATCCGCCTTTTATTATGGTTCAGGTATAATCGCCGCAAAGCTTTGACTGACGGAGACGACCGCTTTGACTAATTTGAATTATCAACAGACGCATTTTGTGATGAGTGCGCCTGATATTCGCCACCTACCTTCCGATACCGGAATTGAAGTGGCTTTTGCAGGCCGTTCCAACGCAGGTAAATCCAGCGCGCTGAACACGCTGACTAACCAGAAAAGCCTGGCGCGGACCTCAAAAACCCCAGGGCGCACCCAGCTTATCAACCTGTTTGAAGTGGCTGACGGCAAGCGTCTGGTTGACCTGCCCGGCTATGGCTACGCGGAAGTCCCGGAAGAGATGAAGCGCAAATGGCAGCGCGCGCTCGGCGAATACCTCGAAAAACGTCAGAGCCTGCAAGGTCTGGTGGTGCTAATGGATATTCGCCATCCGCTGAAAGATTTGGATCAGCAGATGATTGAGTGGGCGGTAGACAGCAATATCGCCGTGCTGGTGCTGCTGACCAAAGCGGACAAACTGGCAAGCGGCGCACGTAAAGCGCAATTGAATATGGTGCGTGAAGCGGTGCTGGCGTTTAACGGTGATGTGCAGGTTGAAACGTTCTCTTCACTGAAGAAACAAGGCGTGGACAAGCTGCGGCAGAAACTGGATACCTGGTTTAGCGAGATGCAGCCTGTAGAAGAAACGCAGGACGGCGAATAATTTTCTTGCCTTAATGCTTGTGCCGGATGTGGCGTATCCGGCTCTGGCATAGGCCTGAGAAGCATCAGGCATTACGATCTTTTCTTTCGCCCAATAAAAAACGCCCCAGTCATTACTGACTGGGGCGGCTAAAATATTCAGCCAAATCCGATTACGTGAAGTAAAAGGTCTGAAAGATAGAACATCTTACCTCTGTACCCTACGCGACTAACTTTACTCTTTTTTGTTCAGTTCAGAAAGCATTTTTTGTAATTTTTTTTCAGTTGTTGCATAGGAATTTCTAATAGCCATCACAAAACGTGACAGCTTATGTTGCTTACTTACGAAAAAAGGGCATGTTCAGGCGAATCTTAGTGCGCCTGATCCCAGTTTTCGCCACTCCCCACTTCCACCAGCAACGGCACATCCAGACGGGTACAGTTTTCCATCAGTTGATGAATCTGTTTCGCGACGGCATCGACATCATCTTTATGAACTTCAAATACCAGTTCATCGTGTACCTGCATAATCATACGCACACGCGGTTGCTCAGCTTGTAACCACGCATCAACGGCAATCATCGCTCGTTTGATAATGTCGGCGGCGGTTCCCTGCATTGGCGCGTTAATGGCTGCACGTTCAGCCGCTGCACGACGAGCACCATTGCTGGATTTGATATCCGGCAGATACAGACGGCGTCCGTCCAGCGTTTCAACGTAGCCCTGTTCTTTCGCCTGCGCACGGGTGCGCTCCATATACTCCAGCACGCCTGGGTAGCGTTCGAAGTAAAGGTCCATGTACTTCTGCGCTTCTTTACGTGGAATGTTCAATTGTCGCGCCAGACCGAAAGCACTCATGCCATAAATCAGACCAAAGTTGATCGCTTTCGCGCTACGACGTTGCTCGCTGGTGACGGTTTCCAGTGGCAAACCAAACACTTCTGCCGCCGTAGCCCGGTGGATATCTTTTCCTTCCGCGAATGCGGTCAGCAAGCCTTTGTCACGCGAGAGATGCGCCATAATGCGCAGTTCAATCTGCGAGTAGTCCGCCGAGACAATCACATAATCCTCTGGCGCAATAAACGCCTGGCGGATACGACGACCTTCTTCGTTACGCACCGGAATGTTTTGCAGGTTAGGATCGGTTGACGATAAACGTCCCGTTGCGGTTACTGCCTGGTGATAAGAGGTATGTACACGCCCGGTTTTCGGGTTGATCATCAGCGGCAGCTTGTCGGTGTAGGTCGATTTCAGCTTCGCCAGACCACGATACTCCAGAATCACTTTTGGCAACGGATAGTCCAGCGCCAGTTCTTCCAGTACCTCTTCCGACGTTGACGGCGCACCACCCGGCGTTTTCTTCAGCGGTTTAATGCCCTGTTTTTCAAACAGAATGGTTTGTAACTGCTTGGTGGAAGAAAGGTTAAATTCTTCACCTGCAATTTCATGCGCTTTCTTTTCCAGCTCAGCCAGACGTAGAGTGAGCTCTTCAGAATGATTATGAAGCACTTTCGGATCGATCTTCACACCGTTACGTTCAATGCGTGAAAGCACCGGCACCAGCGGCATTTCGATATTCTCGAAGACGTTCAACGGCCCTTTGTGTTTTTGCAGATCCGGCCACATTTTCAGATGCAACTGCAAGGTGACATCGGCATCTTCGGCGGCGTAACGTCCGGCCTCTTCGAGGGCAATCTGGTTAAAGGTCAGTTGATTTTTGCCTTTACCCGCAATCTCTTCAAAAGTGATGGTTTTGTGCTTCAACCAACGTTCCGCGAGGCTGTCCATATCGTGACGCCCGGCAACGCTATTGAGAATGTAGGACTCCAGCATGGTATCAAACGCAATCCCACGTAGTTCAATGCCGTAGTTCGCCAGAATACCGCGATCGTATTTCAGGTTTTGCCCGACCTTCAGCGCCTTTTCATCTTCCAGCAGCGGTTTTAGCAACTCGAGTGCACGCTCGCGAGAGATTTGATCGGGCGCATCAAGATAATCATGAGCAACCGGAATATATGCCGCTACGCCTGGCTCGATAGCAAAAGAAAGCCCGACCAGGTTAGCAGAGATGTTATCAAGGCTGTCGGTTTCGGTATCAAATGCAAATACCGGCGCTTTTTCCAGCTTCGCAATCCACTCTTTCAGTGTTTCTTCATCAAGGATGGTGACGTAGTTGTCATAAGAAATCACCGTTGCCGTGACTTCTGGCGCTTCGTCTGCAACACTGGTTTCCTGCGGCCTGGCTGCGGGTTTCGCCCCTTTAGCCTGTAGCCATTTGCCCGCTTCGACATCAGCAGTCCAGCGTTTGAACTCATACTTTTTGAACAGCCCTAACAACTCTTCCGCCGCCGGTTGCTGCACTTCCAGTTGTTCACAGGTCAGCTCCAGTTCAACGTCGGTTTTAATCGTCGCCAGCTGGTAAGAGAGATAAGCCACTTCTTTGTTTTGCTCGAGCTTCGCCGCCATTGTTTTCGCGCCACGGAAGCTCAACCCAGCAATTTTTTCTGGCTCGGCATACAGCGTATCCAGTCCGCCAAGACCTTGTAGCAATGCTTGCGCGGTTTTTTCACCGACGCCCGGTACGCCAGGGATGTTATCAGAGGAGTCACCCATCAGCGCCAGGAAGTCGATGATCAGTTCTGGCGGCACGCCGTACTTATTCACCACCTCTTCCGGGCCGAGGATGGTATTCGTCATGGTATTGATAAGCGTAATATTTGGCGTCACCAGCTGCGCCATATCTTTATCGCCAGTGCTGATCAGCACCGGACGCCCGGCTTTTTCGGCTTCCCGCGCCAGAGTACCGATAACGTCGTCCGCTTCTACGCCAGAAACCGCCAGCAGCGGCAGTCCCATCGCTTTAACCATCGCGTGCAAGGGTTCGATTTGTGCACGCAGATCGTCCGGCATTGGCGGGCGATGTGATTTGTAATGTTCAAACAGTTCATCACGAAAGGTTTTTCCCTTGGCGTCAAAGACCACCGCTGCATGCGTCGGTTTATATTGCATGATTAGACTGCGCAGCATGTTGAGGACACCATACATCGCACCGGTCGGCTCGCCTGCGCTGTTAGTCAGCGGGGGAAACGCGTGATATGCGCGATAAAGATAAGATGAACCATCTACAAGGATAAGTGGATTTTGGGGGATCTGAACCATAATGTCCGTGCCTGTTTATCAGATTATGGGTAAAGGATGCCACAGACAGGATGAAAACATGAGTTTTTCACCGCTTTTCGTGAAAATCTTTTGTAGATCTTCTGGATCGCTCGCAAATCGTCATGTGGATAACTTTGTGCATAAATTATTTACATCGCTTTTAATTTATTATCATGCTTTTTACAGCATGATGTTTGTCTTTGCTTTTCATACAGTTAAATATAAAGCCATCCCTAATAATTGTGATAATGGGATTTTTTCTAATGTGGATAGATATGAATTATTTTTCTCCTTAAGGATCATCCGTTATTTGGGGCGTTTTCTGCTAAAATCGGCGCCTTGCGCTTCTTTAGCGCACTGTCTATGGCTAACCTTTTGAATAAATTCATTATGACGAGAATACTCGCTGCGATAACCCTTTTGCTGAGTATCGTATTGACCATTTTGGTCACTATTTTTTGCTCCGTCCCGATCATCATTGCCGGGATTGTAAAACTATTGCTACCTGTGCCAGTCATTTGGCGAAAGGTTTCGCGTTTTTGTGATTTTATGATGTATTGCTGGTGTGAAAGTCTGGCGGTATTACTGCATCTGAACCCACACCTGCAATGGGAAGTTCACGGGCTGGAAGGGTTAAGTAAGAAGAACTGGTATCTGCTTATTTGTAACCACCGTAGTTGGGCAGATATTGTCGTACTGTGCGTGCTGTTTCGTAAGCACATTCCGATGAATAAATATTTCCTCAAGCAGCAGCTTGCCTGGGTACCATTTCTTGGCCTGGCATGCTGGGCGCTGGATATGCCGTTTATGAAGCGTTATTCCCGCGCTTATTTATTACGTCATCCGGAGAGACGTGGTAAAGATGTTGAAACCACCCGGCGTTCTTGTGAAAAGTTTCGCCTGCACCCCACCACCATTGTCAATTTCGTTGAAGGCTCCCGTTTCACGCAAGAAAAACATCAGCAAACCCACTCCACTTTTCAAAACTTGTTGCCACCAAAGGCAGCAGGCATTGCGATGGCGCTAAATGTATTGGGTAAACAATTCGATAAACTGCTTAATGTTACGCTGTGTTATCCGGACAATAACCGTCAGCCGTTCTTCGATATGTTAAGCGGTAAACTGACGCGAATTGTCGTACATGTGGATTTGCAGCCTATTGCCGATGATTTACATGGCGACTACATCAATGACAAAAGCTTTAAGCGCCATTTTCAGCAATGGCTGAACTCACTGTGGCAGGAAAAAGACCGGCTTCTGACGTCGTTGATGTCATCACAGCGTCAGAATAAGTAAGTTTTACTCGCCTCTGAATGAGCAGAGGCGAGTGAGTATTTTAATGAACAAAACGTCCGGCACGAGACATAAATTCTTCTTCGCTCATTTCCTGTCCGTTAAAAACAACTTTACCCGGTGTATAACGCAGTTGCAGCGAGGCGGTATTGTTGTCAATCGTGATTAACTGAAACATCTGACCTAATGTCATCATCCCGCTGATTTGTTTATCAGCCCGCTTTTGCGCTTTTTCAGCATCCATTCCTTCAGATAAATTAAGCTGTTTTGCGGTTTCTGTGACGACATTAAGCGGTAACTTCACGTCAAAATTGAGCGATTTAATATCTTTGTTTGTGGATGATGAAGATTTGGCTGGGTCGGCAATACTGATATCCAGATTGGCATTTAGTTCGCCGAGTGCGTTCTTCCATCTTACCGGTTGTTTAATGGTCGGCTCACTTTTTTGTAATAACGGTAAATACTCTTTGAACAATGCAGCATTCACTTCTTGCAGAGCAACTTCATCGTTTGCTAACTC
Source organism: Escherichia sp. HH41S (assembly GCF_009820115.1). Taxonomy (NCBI): domain Bacteria; kingdom Pseudomonadati; phylum Pseudomonadota; class Gammaproteobacteria; order Enterobacterales; family Enterobacteriaceae; genus Escherichia; species Escherichia sp. HH41S. The sequence goes on along the minus strand of NZ_VNXE01000008.1, from coordinate 4,376 downwards.
AGGGTGTGCAGCAAGCTGCTTCTGCATCGCAATGTTATACTGAATAATAAATTGGCGCACCGCTGAGGGATCAATAGATTCCGCAATCAAGGACCACTCACCACTACCGAGTTGCTGATTCCCTTTTGTTAACTTATCAAGTTCGTAGGTCAGATTGACATTGATATAATCTTTGTCTTTAACGCGATCCAGCCTGGTTTTTGCAACGAAAGCATCGATTTGGGCAACGTCTTCTCCCTGATTGATAATGTTAATCTGATTGAATTTCGACTCGCTTTCGCCAACCGGAAATTTCTTTTCTTCTAATCGCGTCAGAGAATCAATGGTAAAACTTTTCGCCGTTACTTTGTTCAATGGCGATAATTCCAGAACAATATCTTCGACTTTGCCTTCAATATCCAGGTTAGACAATGAGCTACCATCACCATTAAAAGTAAACTGGCCTTCACCAAAAGAAAACTTTCCATATTTTGCAGGGGCAACATCTAATGTCGTGGAGAATGAGCCACCAAACGCGAATCGCAATGTCGCTTCCACGGGCGATTTATTTTTTGCGGCGATAAATAGCGGTTGTGTCAGTTCATTATTCACTAAGTTCACTTTTGCCGCTGCCAGTGCGGGGATGACATTACCACGCATTAACATTGTGATGGGCAACGGACCGTGCTCAACATCCACATCAAATGCAACTTTCTGGCCTGGCTTGATATTGAGATCGGGTGCACCGTTATCAAATGTCATTTGCATTTGAAAATGAGAATTAAAAAAGCCTTTGTCAAAGTTTTTATAACTTAACGTCATATCGTAGGCATGTTCACCTTTCTTTTTAGCATCGTTAAAATCTTTAATGAACTTTTCGACACCAGGCTGAATTTGCGTACCTGTGTACCATGTGCCACCACCCCAGATTACGGCTAACGCAACAATAACACCTGTAGCTGACTTACGTATCATATAAATATTCCCTGATAAAACAGCAAAACTTTGAATATCCACTTATGCTGAAATAAGTCCAGCGGCAGGACGCATTATCAGAATGTATTTATATTTATTAAATAATAAAAAAAGCCCGTGAATATTCACGGGCTTTATGTAATTTACATTGAATTATTTTTTCTCGGACAGATATTTCACAGTATCAGCATACTGCTGAACAAAAACATCCATATTGCTGGTATCCATACCCTGCGGATTCAGCTGATATTTACCGTTAACAAACATCGCCGGAACGCCACGCAATTGCACGTCAGCTGCAGCTTTTTCCTGCTGAGCGACCAGGGATTTCACCACGAAGCTGTTCCACGCCGCGTCGTACTCTTCACCTTTAATACCTGCGTTGATAAATACATCGCGGATATCAGATGCTGAACGAATGGTCTGGGTTTTCTGTACGCCTTCAAACAGCGGAACAGTGACTTTGTCTTCCACGCCCAGTGCCATCGCCACTGCCCATGCCTGAGTCAGATCTTTGCCCAGGTCACCCCCCATGAAGTTGACGTGGTATTTAGTCATCTTCACGCCTTCCGGCAGTTTTTTCTTCACGTTATCAGAAATATGCAGAACTTCTTCAAACTGATAGCAGTGCGGGCAGAAGAAAGAGAAAAACTCCAGCACTTGCGGCGCGCCAGCTACCGGTTTTTCCAGGGTAGTGTACTGTTTACCATCTTCATACTGCGCCGCCGATGCGCTAAACGCTAAAACTAAACCAGCCAGCGCCAGCCAAATCTTTTTCATGATCTACTCTCTCCGATTAATACATAGGTGTTAATTGCAAAGGGGGTTCTTGTAGAACTTTTGCCTGTTCTATAAAAGTCGCCGTCTGTCGCAGCCAGTAATCTTCCCCGGTTAACCACGGGAAATTTTTCGGGAACGCGGGATCAGCCCAACGCCGCATTAGCCAGGCAAGATAATAAACCAAACGCATGGCGCGTAAAGGTTCAATCAGTCCGATTTCAGCGGTGTCGAACTCGCTAAATTCTTCATAAGCTTCAATAATAGTTTCCAGTTGCATCCGCTGCTCGGCTTTATCGCCATTGAGCAACATCCACAAATCCTGAACGGCTGGACCATTACGTGCATCATCCAGATCAACGAACATTGGACCATCACGCCAGAGAATATTCCCGGCGTGGCAGTCTCCATGTAGCCGCAGAACGGTGAAATCTTCCCGCCAATGTGCTGTAACGGCGGCGATCAGCTCATCTGTCGCTTTCAGGAATGCCGCTTTCAACCCGGAAGGTATCAGTGTAGCGTCCTCAAACAGCTTGCGTGGCTCAATGAGATATTCATTCAGACCGATGGTCGGGCGATGGATAAAAAGCTGTTTGCGCCCCGTCTGGTGCATACGCCCTAAATAACGCCCAACAGCTTCCATCTGATCGATATTATCAGCTTCGAACTGGCGACCACCGACGCTTGGAAAAACAGCGAAATAAAATCCCTGATGATTCAATAAAGTCTGACCGTTAAAGGCCACAGGCGCTGCGACCGGAACTTCATCGTTAACCAGCTGCAACGCAAATTGATGTTCTTCGAGGATTTGATCGGCTGTCCAACGGTCAGGGCGATAAAATTTGACGACAAAACGTCGACGATCTTCGTCCTGAAATTGATAGACACGGTTTTCATAGCTGTTAAGCGGGGTAAGACCGGAATCCACCCGGATCCCATGCTCAAACAGAGCGTCCATGATGGTATCCGGGTGTAGTGTCTGGAAAGTAAAAGCGCTGTTGTTCATCCCATCATCCGGAAAACATTACGAATGATGAAGGATATCATTTCACGATGATTTTGGTGGCACCGCTTACAAGCTTTTACTCTTTAATTACGCCGCGAGCGCGTAACAGCGCCGTTTTGAAATCTTCTTCATAATCTTTCTGCAAACCCGGGATCACCGCATCTTTCGCGGAATCACGCATTTTCAGGTGATAGATCAGAATGTCATCCGTCAAATCCGCCAGTTCGCCGTCAAAACCTGACTCTTTCGCCAGTTTCTGCAAAAATTGCAGCAGGTTAAGGTCTGGCTCTTTTTGCCAGGCTGGCTGGAGGAGTTCAATAACTTCATTCAGACGTTTACATTTCATAGTAATGCTCCTTACTCTTGAGACAGACACGTTAGCAGGGTCAATCCCACAATAAAAGAGGCGATATCGGTGAATCTGATGACGACGATAACAGGCGTTGTGCTGGCGGGCGGTAAAGCCAGACGAATGGGCGGCGTAGATAAAGGATTGCTTGAATTAAACGGCAAACCATTATGGCAACATGTCGCTGACGCGCTTATGACGCAGCTCTCTCACGTCGTGGTTAATGCTAATCGTCATCAGGAAATCTATCAGGCAAGCGGTCTGAAAGTGATTGAAGATACACTGGCGGATTACCCAGGCCCTCTGGCAGGAATGCTTTCAGTAATGCAGCAGGAAGCGGGGGAGTGGTTTTTGTTTTGCCCATGCGATACGCCTTACATTCCCCCTGATTTAGCTGCCCGGCTTAATCATCAGCGCAAAGATGCGCCTGTCGTGTGGGTCCACGACGGTGAACGCGATCACCCGACTATTGCTCTGGTAAACCGCGCAATTGAGCCTTTATTACTGGAATATCTGCAAGCAGGAGAACGCCGGGTAATGGCATTTATGCGTCTGGCTGGCGGTCACGCGGTCGATTTCAGCGATCATAAAGATGCATTTGTAAACGTGAATACGCCAGAGGAGCTTGCCCGATGGCAGGAAAAACGATGATACCGTTACTCGCCTTTGCCGCGTGGAGCGGCACTGGAAAAACTACGCTGCTGAAAAAACTGATCCCGGCATTATGCGCCAGAGGGATCCGTCCAGGGCTGATTAAGCATACGCACCATGATATGGATGTTGATAAACCGGGCAAAGATAGCTATGAGCTGCGCAAGGCTGGCGCGGTACAAACCATCGTTGCCAGCCAGCAGCGATGGGCCTTGATGACGGAAACACCAGACGAAGAAGAGCTGGATCTACATTTTCTCGCAAGTCGAATGGATACCTCAAAGCTGGATTTGATTCTGGTCGAAGGGTTTAAGCATGAAGAGATCGCAAAGATTGTGCTGTTTCGCGATGGAGCCGGACATCGACCGGAAGAATTAGTGATAGACAGACATGTTATTGCTGTAGCCAGTGATGTGCCGCTTAATCTTGATGTCGCGTTACTGGATATTAATGATGTTGAGGGGCTGGCTGATTTTGTGGTGGAGTGGATGCAAAATCAGGACGGATAAGCAAGAGTAGGCTGGATAAAACGCGCCATGCGTCGCACCCGGCATTTTTTTCTGCACCAGCGCAAAAAGGCCATCCTGACGGATGGCCTTCTGCTTAATTTGATGCCTGGCAGTTCCCTACTCTCGCATG
>NZ_VNXE01000101.1:0-390 GCF_009820115.1 Escherichia sp. HH41S | reverse complement strand
AATGGTGATGTCTTTTTCCGTCACCCAGCCACCATTACGCTGGATCTGAACCAGCAGGCGGACTTCCGACGGATTCCGGTCCCCCTTTGAGGTGGTTTCCACCAGTGCCTGCACGCCGAAGGTAAAGCGCAGACGGTCGATGTTTGCAGACGTAATGGTGCGGGTGATCGGCGTGTCATATTTCACTTCCGTACCCAGCACCGTCTCGGAGCCGGAGGATTCAAACCCCTCCGGCGGTGTCTGCTCCTGCTCACCGGCACGGAACACCACCGTGACACCGGAGATGTTGGTATTCCCCTCAGTGTCCAGCACCGGCGTACTGTTCAGCAGCACGCTTTTTAATCCATCCACCGGACCTTCAACCGGCCCTTCGCTGATGGCATCGATCAC
>NZ_VNXE01000041.1:0-149741 GCF_009820115.1 Escherichia sp. HH41S | reverse complement strand
CCGTTATCACTGAGTATCAGTGTGTTATCGCGCAGCTGTAAGCGGATATCCGCAGGCATTTTCCAGCCGGGGCCGAGAATACCCACCGGCGCGGGCGTTTTTGTCCGGTAACTGCTGTAGGTGCGGGAGAGGATGAACGGCAGCGGTCCGGGCAGGGCAAGGTCGGTTTCGCCGGGAAGGACCTTCGCACCGAGCAGCGGATTGACCGGATGGCCGGACGTCACCCCGCCGGGGCACACCGAACAGGCCACCCCGGTGGGGGCACCAATGCGCACCCCGGCAGAACCCTGGACAATGGGGCCACCATACTGCGTCATGTCGTCCTGACGCGCCGCCGGTTTTCCGCTCATCGTAAAATCCTTTTCTATTATTTTAATGACAGTATCTTCATACGAAAAAGCGAAGAAAAACTTGTGGTCACAATGAATTGAAGATTTTTAGGAATATATTTAGAACGTTACAAAAGAGAAGGTTCGGATAGGGTATTTAGAGAGGAATCAGGTGTGCTAGTGGCCCTTTGTTGATCGTTCACCAAAGGACCCAATAATAGGCTTAATCTTCCTTCGGCAAGCACTGCAAATGCCCGTGCCGCACGCCGCGCTGGGCGATAACGTCATCGGCAAAATGTTGCACGTCGCCCATGTCACCTTTCAACACGGCGATTTCCAGGCAATCGTCGTGATTGATATGTACATGCAGCGTGGCAACAGAGAGATCGTGGTGATGATGCTGGGTGGAGACAATACGGCTGGCTAAGTCGCGTTTTTCGTGTTCATACACATACGACAGCACCGCGAAACCTTGTGTGCCGTGCTGCTGGGTGGCCTCCTGCGCCAGAGCGCTACGCAAAATATCGCGGATAGCTTCGGAACGGTTGTTATAACCACGACGCTGGCTCAGGCTGTCCAGCGTCTCCAGTAAATCGTCATCAAGGGTGATGGTGACTCGTTGCATTGACTTAAACCTTTTCTGTGGCGCGACGGCGCACTGGGAATGCGGGTAATACCGCGTTTTGTAGCACACGTCCGGCGTCAGAGGAAAAGGTTAATTTATCTCCCACCACCTGGGTTTCGACAATTTGCCCGTTATCCATCACCATCACCCGCTGACAGAAGCGCTCCACCAGACGTAAGTCGTGGGTGATAAACAGGCAGGCGGTGCCAAACTGCTGTTGCAGCTTTTTCAGCAGGCGAATGACGCCCGCCTGTAACACGAGATCAAGGTTGGAAACGGCTTCATCCAGAATCAGCAGTTTCGGTTCGACCGCCAGCGCACGTGCCAGGCAGACGCGCTGGAGCTGACCGCCGCTTAACTGCGGTGGGCGTTTGTCGAGCACGCTATCGTCAAGATCGACCGCCTTCAGCATTTCGCTGGCGCGCGCCAGTTGTTCCGATTTTTTCAGCGCCAGCAGGTGGCGCATCGGTTCACGCAGGATCTCGCGCACGGTTTTGCGCGGATTCACGGCGCTGATGGAGTCCTGAAACACCATTTGAATATCACGGCGGAACGCTTTACGTTGCGCGCGATTGAGCTTCGCCAACGGTTCGCCGCGCCAGCTAATATTTCCCTGTGAGGGCGACTCTAACCCGACCAGCAGCCGCGCGAGGGTACTTTTTCCGCAGCCGCTGCGTCCCAGCAGGGCGACGGTTTCACCGCTTTTCAGGGTCAGCGAAACGTTATTGAGCACTGCCTGATGCTGGTGCTTACCGCTGAATCCACCGTGTGCGTACTGGTGTGAAAGGTCGGAGACGTTAAGTAAAGTCATGATGCCAGCTCCATACCATAAAGCGCGAGGTGAGCAGAAACCAGGCTGCGCGTTACCGCATGTTTGGGGGCATTAAACAGCGTTTCGACATCGCCCTGCTCAACAATCTTACCGTGAGACATTACCGCCACATCGTCTGCCAGACGCGCTACCACGCCCATATCATGGGTAACCAGCAGCATTCCCGGCGCTTGTTTTTGCATAATGCTTTCCAGCAGATCCAGAATGCGTGCTTGCGCTACTACATCAAGATCGGTGGTCGGTTCATCGGCGATGATAAACGGTGATTCACATAGCACTGCCATCGCAATCATCATGCGCTGCAACATGCCGCCGCTCATCTCGAACGGGTATAGCTTCAGCACGCGTGCGGCGTTTTCCAGCCCTACCGCTTCTATAGCGGCAATAAGCGTGGCGTCATCGGCGGGTTTCCCCAGTGCCTGGCAAGTTTCCCGCGCGTGCGTGTGCATGGTGTGCAGCGGATTAAAGGCACTGCGCGGGTTCTGCATGATAGTGGCAATTTTGATACCGCGCAGGGCGCAGGGAGAAACCGGTTTGCCATCGGCCAAAATTTCCCCCGCCGTCTGGCGAACGCCAGCGGGCAGAATGCCCAGCGTCGCAGCGCAGGTCAGCGACTTCCCGCTGCCACTACCGCCGACTAACGCCAGCACGCGTCCGCGTTGCAGGGTTAACGATACGCCGTGTACCAGCGGTTGCGCGGCCTGTAGCGCGATATTACGTAGTTCAATCTGTTGCGGCATTAGTGTGCGTGCTCCGTCACCAGATGAGGGTCCAGATGATCGCGCAGTGCGTCACCCACCAGGTTAAAGGCCATCACGCTGATAAACAGCGCCAGTCCCGGCCAGAACATTTGCAGCGGCTGGGTCCAGATATACTGACGTGCATCGTTAATCATCACGCCCCATTCGGCGGTCGGGGCGGTCACGCCGAGACCGAGGAAGGACATCCCCGCGACGTGTAGCATCATATGGCCGATATCCAGCGTCGCCAGCACCAGCAGTGAAGGGATCACCGCGCCCGCCAGATGATCGATAAACACCCGCACATGGCCTGCGCCAGAAAGCCGTGATGCCAGCACAAACTCGCGCTGGCGCAGTGAAATCACCAGACTGCGGACCATGCGCGCGTACCACGCCCAGTGCGAAAGGGCGATGGCGATAATCACGTTGGTCAACCCGGTGCCGAGTACGCCGACCATAAAGAACGACAGAATCGACGTCGGGAAGGTCATAAACATATCCGCCACGCGCATGGTGGCTTGATCAACGCGCCCGCCAATCAGCCCGGCGCTGCCGCCAATAATCAGCCCTAATGTCAGCACCAACAGCAGGCAGGCCATTACCGAGCCAAGCGACACACGGGTCGCCGCCATCAGCCGTGAGAAAATATCGCGTCCTAAGTGATCGGTGCCCAGCCAGTGCTGTGCATCCGGAGAAAGCAGACGCGACGGCAAATCAATGACCTGGGGATCGTATGGCAGCCACCACTGGCTGGTGAGCGCAATCAGTGCCAGCAGGGCGATAATGATGAGCGCCAGGCGTACCGACCAGCGAGAAGAGAGGAAAAAGTTCACGCGTGCGCTCCTTCATGACGACGAATGCGCGGGTCCAGCGCGGCGTTGAGCAAATCGACAATCAAATTACAGACCACAAAAACCACCACCATCATCAGCGTAAAGCACTGGATCACCGGATAGTCACGGTTAAAAATCGCCGACACCGCATAGCGCCCGACGCCCGGCCAGGCAAAGATGTTTTCGATAATCATCGTCCCGCCAATCAGTTCGCCAATGTGCATCCCCACGGCGGTGATCATCGGCAGCGAGGCATTGCGCAGGATATGGCGGCGTTCGGTCTGTTTGTCGTTCAGGCCGCGCAGCCGCGCCCAGGTCACATGACGCTGACCGGCGACGTCCAGCATGCTGGCGCGCAGCAGACGCGCGTTAATCGCCAGCGACATAAAAGCGATGGAAACCGCAGGCAAAATGATATGCTGCCAGCCGCCGTAACCCATCGCGGGCAGCCATTGCAGATACACTGAAAATGCCATCACCAGTAAAAACGCCAACCAGAAGTTAGGCATTGAAACGCCAAGAAACGCGATAAAACGCACGGCGAAATCCGGCAGGCGGTCGCGATGGCGCGCCGCCCAGATGCCGAGCGGCACGGAAGTGAGCAGAATTAATACCAGCGCCGCGCCCGCCAGTTCCAGCGTGGCGGGCAGGAAGGTCAGCATATCGTCCAGCACCGGGCGTTGGCTGGCGAATGAGATACCAAAGTCAAGATGCAGCGCTTTCCACAACCAGGTTCCGTACTGCACGTACAACGGCTGATCCAGCCCCAGCATGGTGCGGGTAGACGCCAGCATTTCCGGCGTCGGCGGCAGGTTAGACAGACGCAGATAATCGAGCGCCGGGTCGCCGGTGCCGAGGCGCAGCATCAGAAAAATGATCACCGAGGCGGCGAGCACCATCGGGATCAGCAGCAGAAAGCGGCGTAATACATAACGCAACATTAAGGTTTCACCGGTTTAATCTGTTCGAACGGGATTTCGGTGGCGATCGGCGCGTAGGGGATGTTACCCAGTTCCGGTTTTGAAACCACCATCATTGAGATATAGCTGATGGGCAGATAAACCGCCTCGTCATGCAGACGGGTCAGAATGTCGCGATACAGTGCCTGACGTTGGGTTTCGTCGTGTGTCGCCAGCACTTCGCCAATCTCTTTATCAATCAGTGGCTTGTCGGCTAAACCTTGCTGTGCCTGGAAGTCAGCGTGCGACGGTACGCGCATTGAACTCAGGAAGGCGTGTGGATCGTATGGCGCGCCCCAGGTACGGTGGAAAATCATGCCAAAACGACCGTCGCGCTGACGAGCATAGATACTGCTCTCTTCTTCGCCGATCAGCGTGACATCCGCGCCAATCTGGCGCATATCAGCCTGAATGATTTCGGCCATTGATTTGCTTAACGCATCGGTGCCGATGAACGACAGTTCAATGCGCAGCGGCTGACCATTTTTCTCGCGGATGTCTTTGCCTGCGGGCAGCGTCCAGCCTGCTTGTTCCAGCAACGCTTTCGCTTTCTGCGGATCGTACTGGCGCGGTTTCAGGCCGAGATTGGCATAGGGCACGGAAGGGGCAAACAGGGTGTCGGCGACCTGCTGGGTGCCATACAACGCGTTATCGATCAGCGATTTTTTGTTTACCGCGTAATTGAGCGCTTCACGTACGGCCAGCTCGTTGGTGGGGGCTTTGGCAGTATTGAGCGCCAGCATCACGGTTTCGATCGGCTGTGACAGTTGGGTGTGGTAAGCCGGGTTCTGGCTAAAGCGGGCGAAGGTATCGAGCGGTAATAGCCCTTCATTACCGTATAGTAGATCGATATCGCCGGTTTCAAACGCTACTGCGCGGGTAGTCGGGTCTGGGATGACGTTAAAAGTGATCTTCTTAATCGCCGGCTTTTCGCCCCAGTAGTTTTCGTTACGGACGAAGACATCGTACTGATTCAGTTTCGATTCCTGCAAAACCCACGGCCCGGTGCCAATCGGCGCTTTAATCCCATTCATGGTTTCATGGTTTTTAAACTGCGAAGGGGCGATAAAGCGGAAAGGACGGGGCAGGGCCAGTTCTTGCAGGAAAGGGTAGTAGGCGCTTTTCAGGGTGATTTGCAGCTCGGTTTTACTGAGAGCTTTGACATCAACAATCTGGTTTGCCAGCTCCAGCCAGGCGTGACGTTGACGGTTGTCGAGCACAGCGCGGAAGTTTTCTGCCGCGGCCTCTGCATCAAACGGTTCACCGTTAGAGAATTTCACATCATCACGCAGGGTGAAGGTCCAGGTTTTGCCATCTTCTGAATGGGTCCAGCTTTTTGCCAGCCACGGGATCACCGAACCGTCTGCCTGATATTTCACCAGTGGTTCATAAACCATGCTCTGGGCGAACATCTGGTTGGGTGTGTAAAGGTGCGGGTTTAGTGGCCCGACATTCACCGGCCAGGCGGTGGTGATTTCATCTGGTGCAGCGGCATGGACGATAAAAGACGCACAAGCCAGCAGCGCAAATAGAGTGCGGCGGAGTGTGGAGAACATGGTAACCCCAATGGATTAAAATAGATGGCGGAAATAAGTATGACGATTTTAAGTATTCGTCATACTGATAACCTGTTCTGGATCAATAGATGGGCAGTCGGATGGGCTGATCAGTTAACTGAATCGATCCATTGCACACTGTCGGCGGTGAGCGTAAAGGGAGTAGGGGTGCAGATCGCCAGACTTAAATTTTCAAGCTGACAATGGCTGACTGACAGCGAGGACTGATAGGTGCTGTCTACGCTGACGATTTGCCAGGCGCTGCCGCCACGTTGTTTAACGATAGCTTCTTTGCGTGTCCAGATGCGCCAGAACATTTCCAGTTGCTGATCTGGATGCACGGCGTCCATCTCGGCATGTTCTCCGAGGCTGAACACTGCGTTCGCCAGCCAGCGCCAGTTGGCACGCGGGCGAATCACTTCGATATCGCAGCCGACTTCGCCTTCATCGCTCAACAGTAGGGCGATATCGTCACCGCTATGGCTTAAGTTGAACCATAGCGGCGTTTCCGATGCGAATGCGGGTTTGCCTTGTTCGCCGTAGATGATCTCCGGTAGCGGGGAAAGCGTGTGTGAAAGCAATGCACGCCCCGCCAGCCAGCGTTCGCGCCGTGGACCTTGCGGTGCTTGCTCGCGTAAAGCCGGTGGCAGTGGAGCTGCGCTTAAGGTCGAAACTTTCCCCAGAACTATCCGATACATATCAGGGCCAACGTTTAATGGAAAATGAAAGTGCGTATCGTATCACTTGTCGCCTCATCCCGGTAACCGACTTTTCGGTCTGCCTGGTCCCAGTAAAATCGCCAGTTTGCTACCGCCTTTGGTGGTTTCCATCCAGATTTTACACACGCTGGTTAATGGTACCGAAAGTAGCATCCCTACCGGGCCGAGCAGCCATCCCCAAATTAACAATGAAAGAAATACCACCATGGTGGACATCCCCAGGCGATGGCCCATCATCCGCGGTTCTAAAATATTGCCGATGACCATATGGACAACTAAAAACAATGCGCCGACCAGAATACATTCGTAAACGCCATTAAACAGCAGCACCTGAATCATTGGCGGTACGGCGGAAATTACCGCGCCGATATTGGGGACGTAGTTAAGCAAAAACGCCAGTACCGCCCACATCAGCGCAAACTGTACGCCCATAAGTTCCAGCCCCAGCCAGACGATAATGCCTGTCCATAAACTTAGCAGTGTTTTCAATGCCAGATAGTGCGAAACACCTTTTAAGGCGCGGTGTAGCCCGGCGATGTGAATCTGTGGATTATTCAACGCAAAACGCATTTTGTAAGGGACGTGGCGCACTTCAAACAGCATGAAAACTACGGTCATCACCAGCAAAAGCACGCTCGCCATTGCCCCGGAAAGCCCGGTCATTAGCGCCGTGGTGAAGGTAACCACTTTTTCCGAGTCCATCCGCTGCAGCATTCGCTCCGGTGACATATGCAAATTAAGAAAAGGCAACATCTCCTGCAATTTAAAAAGTTTGCGCGTCAGCTCCTTATTAAACTTCGGCAGCATAGAGATGAATTCGTTAAACGATGCCGCCAGTACGCCGACCAGCGCAGTAAGCGCAATCAGCATCACCACGACCACAATTGTAATGGCAACGGGACGCTGAACACCGCGACGAATAAACCAGGTGACCAGTGGGTTGAGGACGATGGCAAAAAACAGCGCCAGTAACAGCTGCACAATGATATCTGCCGCTGCGTGAATGCCCGCGAGGATTACTACCAGCGAGGCCAGTTTAAGCAGAATGTGCATGCCCGTTTTATCGGGTTGAGGGGTTTCCATTGGGGCTTCCTTGTGACTTTTTGTATTAAGTGTAGCGGGAGTCACGCCAGCAATATTCTGATTCTTACTGCTGATTTTCACGTCAGCACGTGGTAAAAATGAAACACTGTTGTAAAAATGTGGTGATCCTCATGCCCGAACCCGTAGCCGAACCCGCGCTAAACGGATTGCGCCTGAATTTGCGCATTGTCTCCATTGTCATGTTTAACTTCGCCAGCTACCTCACCATCGGGTTGCCGCTCGCTGTATTACCGGGCTATGTCCATGATGTGATGGGCTTTAGCGCTTTCTGGGCAGGATTGGTTATCAGCCTGCAATATTTCGCCACTTTGCTGAGCCGCCCTCATGCCGGACGTTACGCCGATTTGCTGGGACCCAAAAAGATTGTCGTCTTCGGTTTATGCGGCTGCTTTTTGAGCGGTTTGGGGTATCTGACGGCAGGATTAACCGCCAGTCTGCCCGTCATCAGCCTGTTATTACTGTGCCTGGGGCGCGTGATCCTTGGGATTGGGCAAAGTTTTGCCGGAACGGGATCGACCCTATGGGGCGTTGGCGTGGTTGGTTCGCTGCATATCGGGCGGGTGATTTCGTGGAACGGCATTGTCACTTACGGGGCGATGGCGATGGGTGCGCCGTTAGGTGTCGTGTTTTATCACTGGGGCGGCTTGCAGGCGTTAGCGTTAATCATTATGGGCGTGGCGCTGGTGGCCATTTTGTTGGCGATCCCGCGTCCGACGGTAAAAGCCAGTAAAGGCAAACCGCTGCCGTTTCGCGCGGTGCTTGGGCGCGTCTGGCTGTACGGCATGGCGCTGGCACTGGCTTCCGCCGGATTTGGCGTTATCGCCACTTTTATCACGCTGTTTTATGACGCTAAAGGTTGGGACGGTGCGGCTTTCGCGTTGACGCTGTTTAGCTGTGCGTTTGTCGGTACGCGTTTGTTATTTCCTAACGGCATTAACCGTATCGGCGGCTTAAATGTGGCGATGCTCTGCTTTAGCGTTGAGATTATTGGCCTGCTGTTGGTTGGCGTGGCGACTATGCCGTGGATGGCGAAAATTGGCGTCTTACTCGCGGGGGCGGGGTTTTCGCTGGTGTTCCCGGCATTGGGCGTAGTGGCGGTAAAAGCGGTTCCGCAGCAAAATCAGGGGGCGGCGCTGGCAACTTACACCGTATTTATGGATTTATCGCTTGGCGTGACCGGACCACTGGCTGGTCTGGTGATGAGTTGGGCGGGCGTCCCGGTGATTTATCTGGCGGCGGCGGGACTGGTCGCAATCGCGTTATTACTGACGTGGCGATTAAAAAAACGGCCTCCGGTGGAAGTACCTGAGGCCATCTCATCATCTTAAAACTTACTGAATAACCAGCGTATTAATGATGTTTTCTGCGGTGGTCTGTGCTTTTTGCTGATCGTCAGCTGGCAGCGTAATTTGCATGGTCAGCAGTTGATTACCCACGTTACCCAGAATAACGGAAGAGTACGCCGTCTGGCCTTTCGCGGAGATAATGCTGTCTAACTGCTGCATTTTGTGACCTTTCAGCTCAATGGCTTTATTGGTTACCACTTGCAGCTGCGGATCGCGGCTACGTTGCTGATCTTCCAGGCGCTTCGCCAGCACCGCCAGATCTTCTTTCGGATCATCGCCCATGATGACGATGACTGCTTTCTGCCCGGTGGCGTCGGACCAGACATGCATGTTATTGGCCTGCGTTCCCAGCTTACCGCTCTGGTCGGTCATATCCGCTGGCAGCGAGAAACTTAACTTGCCATCAAGCAGGTTGACGGGATTCCCGGTAGCGTTACTTTCCGCGACCGAACCCTGCGCCGTAGCGTTAGTGTCTTTATCATCACAGGCCGCAAGCCCCATAACCAGCAGGCCAATTCCGACATATTTAACCAGATTGCGCATTGACTTCTTCCTTTCGATAAACGGCCATAACGGCTCATTCATCCATCTTATCACAACTCTGATAACGAACCTTTAACTCGCCTGCAAAGCGTTGATTTCGGATTTATCTGCCAGTCTTTTCAACAGCATATTGAGTAATACGCCATACATTGGCAGGAAGAAAACGATACTGATTAACACTTTGAAACAGTAATCGACCAGCGCGATTTCCATCCAGTGTTCAGCCATAAAGGCATCTGGGCTGCGCCAGAAGGCAATGAAGAAGAAGGCCAGCGTGTCGCTGACGTTACCAAACAGGGTGGAAGCCGTCGGTGCCAGCCACCAGCGACGACTCTGACGCAGGCGGTTAAAAACGTGCACGTCGAGGATTTGCCCCAGCGCGTAGGCCATGAAACTGGCGGTGGCGATACGGGCGACAAACAGGTTGAAGTGGGCGAGCGCGCCGAATCCCTGCCAGGAACCCATATAGAACAGCGACGAGATGACGTAGGAGATCAGTAACGCCGGGATCATCACCGCAAAGATGATACGACGGGCCAGCGGTGCGCCAAAAATACGCACAGTCAGGTCGGTAGCAAGGAAAATAAACGGAAAGCTAAACGCGCCCCAGGTGGTATGGAAACCAAAAATGGATACGGGAAGCTGAACCAGATAGTTACTGGAGGTGATCACCAACAGATGAAATAACGATAACCAGAACAACGCTTTATAGCGTTGAGTTTGCGAGAAAACGTTCATATTGTACCTTTTTGATTAACCATTGGGGTGAGGGAACCCAATACGTACGACACGTCTGTTACCTTAACATAATAACGTGCTGACCCTTTTTTCGAGCCGCCGCATGATACTGCTTTACGTTGACAATGCAATGGTTAATTTTCACGCAATCGTTAACCTGGTTTGCTTACGGACTCACAGGGCGTAAACTAGCGCCGTTTTTTTATGTGATGAGAAGAAAATGACCGATCTCTTTTCCAGCCCTGACCACACACTCGACGCACTTGGCCTGCGCTGCCCGGAACCAGTAATGATGGTGCGCAAAACTGTGCGCAATATGCAGCCAGGTGAAACGTTGCTGATTATTGCTGACGATCCGGCGACGACACGCGATATTCCTGGGTTTTGTACCTTTATGGAACACGAACTGGTTGCGAAAGAGACCGATGGACTGCCTTATCGTTATTTGATTCGTAAAGGTGGTTAAGGTGGATCACGGACTGTTCCCCTCACCCTAACCCTCTCCCCAGAGGGTTAGGGTGAGGGGACCGATCGCACTCAATGTTGCTGCTTGAAACCGGTTTGTAGGACGGATAAGGCGTTCAAGCTGCATCTGGCGATACGGTGCACAATGCCTGATGCGACGCTGTCGCGTCTTATCATGCCTACGAGTTCTATGCTCTGTGTAGGACGGATAAGGCGTTCACGCCGCATCCGGCGGTTGTGTGTGGATGCCTGATGCGACGCTGTCGCGTCTTATCATGCCTACGAGTTCAATGCCCTGTGTAGGCCAGATAAGGCGTTTACGCCGCATCCGGCACGCAAACGTAATGGAATGCACAAATGGATTATTTAATTCCAGTTTGTCTGGCATTGCTGGGATTGCTCGCGATCTTCACCCCCAATTGGCTGATCCCTGTTTTTATCGTCGTGGGGGGATGGCTGGGGGTACTTGCCTGGGGTTGGCTCTGGCTAATGATTTTTTTACCTTTACTTAACGGTGTCGGGCTTGCTTATGCCCTGTGGTTGATGTTCAAAAGGCCATCCATAGCATCCCGCCTGGTTGCTGCATGCTGTGTTATCTCCGTCATTCTGATGTTAGCGCTTTATTATGCTTTCCTGACTATGCCGCCGTTCCCGCCTCAGCACTAAGCCTGATAGCCAGAGGCTATCAGGCAACACTTTTACTTCCTGCGCAACAATCTTAACGCATTCGCTGTTACCAGCACCGTCGCACCCGTATCTGCCAGCACCGCCAGCCATAGTCCGGTCATCCCTAACAGCGTTGTGACGAGGAAGATCCCTTTCAGCCCCAGCGCAATGGTGATGTTCTGGCGGATGTTGGCGTGAGTGGCGCGTGCCAGTTCAATCATCTGCGCCAGGCCGCGCAGGTGGTTATGGGTTAATGCTGCGTCGGCGGTTTCCAGCGCCACATCTGTGCCACTGCCCATTGCAATTCCTATGGCGGCAGCTTTCATGGCGGGCGCGTCGTTAATACCGTCACCGACCATCGCCAGAGGCGCATGTTGATTCAGCTCGGTCACCGCTTTGACTTTATCTTCTGGTAATAGGCCCGCTTTAAATTCCAGCCCCAGTTCACCGGCGATTGCCGCCGCTGCGCGTGGATTATCGCCAGTGAGGATCACCCCTTTGACACCCAGGGCGCTCAGTTCGCTGATGGCAGTTGCGGCGTCGGCGCGCAGGGTATCCTGCAATGCAATTACGCCAAGCACGTCATCGTTACGCACCACCAGTACTACCGTTTGCCCGGCGCTTTCCAGTTCGTTAATTAAACCAGCAAATGCAACAGCCGGATGTTTTCCGGCAGCGCATATCAACACGCGCTCGCCGTTAATCAGTGCTTCAATACCAGACCCGACCAGCGCCCGCTGTGATTCGGCGGCGGGAATGGCGAGTTCAGCAACCTGTGCTTCGCGTACGATGGCTTGCGCCAATGGATGCGTCGCGCCTTGCTCGACCGCCGCTGCCAGTGTCAGCAGTTCAGATTCACTAATACCCGTTGCCGGATGAATCGCGGTAACGCGCGGTTTACCGACGGTCAGCGTACCGGTTTTATCAAACGCCACCTGGGTAACACGACCTAGTTGTTCCAGCGCCGCACCGCCTTTAATCAACGCCCCACGACGCGCTGCTGCTGCCAGCCCGGAGGTGATCGCCGCAGGTGTTGAGATCACCAGCGCACACGGGCAGCCAATCAGCAGCAGCGTCAGCCCTTTATAAATCCACTCCTGCCAGCTTGCGGCAAACAGCAGCGGCGGCACCAGCGTCACCAGCAGGGCGACGGCCATAATCGCTGGCGTGTAAATACGGCTGAAACGGTCGATAAACCGCTCAATCGGTGCGCGGCGCTCTTCAGCTTCTTCGATCAGTTTCAGAATCCGGTCAATGGCGCTGGCACCCGGTTCTGACAGCACTTCCAGCGTTACCAGACGGTCTACGCTGGTGGCGCCTGCAGGAACTTTATCACCCGTCGCGCGTTCCACCGGAATGGATTCGCCGGTCAGGGCGCTTTCATCAAAACTGGCAAACGGTGAGAGCAGTTTACCGTCGGCAGGTAAACGCCCACCTGCCGCAACTTCGATAACATCGCCCGGACGCAGGCTGTTAATTGCTACCTCTTCACGCTTGCCATTACGCAGGCGCGTGGCGGTTTCCGGTTTCAGCGCCATTAACGCGCTGACCCCTTGACGCGCGCGGCTGGCGGCCCAGCCTTCCAGTCGTTCACCAATCAAAAATAGCAGCAACACCATCGCAGCTTCGGCGGTTGCGCCAATAAACAGCGCGCCAATGGCGGCTACGCTCATTAACGTTTCAATGGCGAAGTAGCTGCCCGATTTGATCAGCCGTAATGCCTGGCGCACAATCGGGTACAGCCCAACCAGCGTGGTCGCGATAAACGCCAGTTGCCCGAACGGATGATTAAACTGCTCCAGACCCCAGCTGATTGCCATCAACACGATTAGCGTAATCAGCGGCAGATTCTCTTTCAGGCGTGATTCTTGTTGTTCGTCGGCGGACTGTTCATCGCGCAGGGAATAGCCCGCTTTTTGCACCGCAGATTCAACCTGGGCACGGATGTCATTGTCGGCATCAACCACCAGTTTTTCGGTGGCGAACAACACCTGCACCTGATTCACGCCTGCAAGCTGGCGCACGGCATTTTCTACCTTGCGCGCGCAGGCGGCGCAGTCCATGCCGCTGACTTTCCAGCTATAGCGGGTGCCGGAGACGTTTTCAGAGAGCGTTGGCGTGCTGGAACACGCGCCGTCGCAGCAACAGTCGTTGGCGTTCTGAACCGTGGGTAGCGGTTTGAACGCGGCAAAGTGAGGGGCTTTCTTGCCGTGATTGTCAGGAGTCGACATGGCATCCTCCGGTTAAGTTTTTTCTCATTAACCGAAGGATACACTCTGGAGTCGACTCCAGAGTCAAGTTTTATCAGAGATACAGCGAGCGGACGATGAGGAAGTGACCGGCAAAATAACAAGCGGCGGCAATCGCGTTGTCCGCACGGAAGCGTCGGCGATAGTGGCTACCCAGCCAGACAAAGTTACTGATAAACAGCAACGAAGCGCCGACAAACGCAGAAAGTGCCGGAGCGGTTGGACGGAAGAACCACAGTTCACCTGCCAGCCATACCATCACCAGCGTCATGCCGATAAACGTGCAGATAGGCCAACGATACTCTTCCAGACGCGTCCAGATAATCGCCAGTAACAGCGCACCCAGCACCAGCAACACCAGCGGCAAAGGCCAGAAGAAAGAGAGCGTCATCTGGCTGGCGAAATAGATGGTGTACAACAGGTGCGAGAGGAAAAACGCGCCGATGGCGTACATCAGACGTTGACGTGGCAACAGGGTTAGCGCATCGCCCAGCAGTGAGGCGCACAGTCCCGCCAGCACCAGATAGCTAATGGCGTCGAACATCGGCGCTTGCCAGGCCAGCAACAGCAGGAGAAGAAGGGTTAATGGTTTAAATACCCAGCGTTGCCAGGTTGGCCCACGATACGATGCATCCACAGATAGCCATGCGGAAAGACAGACAGCGATAAACGACCAAAGCATCTTAGTTCCTTGAATTCGTTATTTTTTCGTAAGCGGAATGCCTACGGTCTTGCTTCCAGTTTAGTGGCGAGGGTGGACGGATGACAACACCATAACTGGCAGGGTATGCTTATTTCCGCATTTTCCGATGAGGGATTAAGATGAGCAAACCACCTCTTTTCTTTATTGTTATCATTGGCTTAATCATCGTCGCCGCATCGTTTCGTTTTATGCAACAGCGACGGGAAAAAGCTGATAATGATATAGCGCCACTCCAGCAAAAGTTGGTGGTGGTGAGCAATAAGCGGGAAAAACCGATTAACGATCGCCGTTCGCGCCAGCAGGAAGTAACTCCGGCAGGCACCAGCATGCGCTATGAGGCGAGCTTCAAACCGCAAAGCGGAGGAATGGAACAGACGTTTCGCCTCGACGCCCAGCAGTACCATGCCCTGACAGTGGGCGATAAAGGTATGCTGAGCTATAAAGGAACGCGCTTTGTCAGCTTTGTCAGCAAACAATAAGGTTATTTTTTAACGTTAAATTTCTTCTGCCAGACCAGCAGTTCAAACACGCCGAAAAGGAAAATGCGCACCTTTTCGGCGGTGGTCATCTGCGGGCCATCTTTCGGTAAAGTGGATTTCAACAGCGCCAGCTGCATACCATGCATCAGCACGGTAAAAATCAGCGCCACGTTAACGAAAATATTCAGCGGACGCGGGAAGGGATGCACCAGGTTGAGGATTAAAAATCCCCAAACACAGAGCATTAACACACGACCAATATTAATCAGCATCACTTTCTCCTTGTGCTTCGCGTTGATACAGGCGGTAAGCCACCTGACCTGCCACTTTTTCCCGATGTAATGACCAGTTCGCCGGAACGGTGGGGAGCCCGTTTTCGACTTCGCTTTCGACATAAATCAGGGCTTCGTCAGCCAGCCAGCCGTTATCTTCCAGTAAATTTATCGTCTCTTCTAACAAGCCACGGCGGAACGGTGGATCGACAAAAACGATATTATGCGGTGTGCCTTTTTGCGCCAGGAATGACATCGCGTTGCTGTTCACCACGCGTGCATTACCTGCTTTTAGTGTCGCCAGATTCTTAATTAACTGTTGAGAAACCGCGCGATCCATCTCAATCAACGTGGCCCCCGCAGCGTAGCGCGATAACGCTTCCAGCCCCAGCGCGCCGCTCCCGGCGAAGCAATCCAGACATTGGGCGTCAACAATGACCGGAGCCAGCCAGTTAAACAACGTTTCGCGTACGCGGTCGGTGGTGGGGCGCAGACCTGGGCTATCAGGAACCGGGAGTTTACGGCCTCGCCACTGCCCGCCAATAATGCGGATTTGGCCGCTGCCGGAATGATTCGGTTTTTTCATGATAAATTGCTCAATCCGCCAGATAACACATACTTGCAGGCGGTGATGTGAATTAAGTTAAGTGATAGACTATTTCATCATTTTTTTAGCTGCTATGTACATAGCGTTAACGCTGTGCCATGAAGCAACAGCGAGGAGTGTAGTCGCAAATGGCGAAAGAAAAAAAACGTGGCTTTTTTTCCTGGCTGGGCTTTGGTCAAAAAGAGCAGACCCCGGAAAAAGAGACAGAAGTCCAGAACGAACAACCGGTTGTAGAAGAAATCGTTCCGGCGCAAGAGCCTGCGAAGGCTTCTGAACAAGCCGTTGAAGAGCAGCCGCAGGCGCATACTGAAGCCGAGGCGGAAACTTTTGCTGCCGACGTTGTGGAAGTTACTGAACAGGTTGCTGAAAGTGAAAAAGCGCAGCCTGAAGCTGTTGCTGAACCGGAAGTTATTACTGAGCCGGAAACGATAGTTGAAGAAACGCCAGCGTCAGTCATTGAACCTGAAGTTACGCCAGAGCCTGTGGCTATCGAGCGTGAAGAGCTGCCGTTGCCGGAAGACGTCAAAGCCGAAGAGGTTTCGCCAGAAGAGTGGCAGGCCGAAGCGGAAACCGTAGAGATTGTCGAAGCGGCGGAAGAAGAAGCGGCTAAAGACGAAATCACCGACGAAGAGCTGGAAGCACAGGCGCTGGCTGCCGAAGCGGCAGAAGAGGCGGTGATGGTGGTTCCTCCGGCAGAAGAAGAGCAGCCGGTGGAAGAAATCGCTCAGGAGCAGGAAAAACCGACCAAAGAAGGTTTCTTCGCGCGCCTGAAACGCAGTCTGTTAAAAACCAAAGAAAACCTCGGTTCCGGATTTATCAGCCTGTTCCGCGGTAAAAAAATCGACGATGATCTGTTTGAAGAATTGGAAGAGCAATTGCTCATCGCCGATGTGGGCGTGGAAACCACGCGTAAAATTATCACCAATCTAACAGAAGGTGCGACCCGCAAGCAGCTTCGTGATGCCGAGGCGCTCTATGGCCTACTGAAAGAAGAGATGGGTGAGATTCTGGCGAAAGTCGATGAACCGCTGAACGTTGAAGGTAAAACGCCGTTCGTGATCCTGATGGTGGGCGTCAACGGTGTGGGTAAAACCACGACGATCGGTAAGCTGGCGCGTCAGTTTGAGCAGCAGGGTAAATCAGTGATGCTGGCGGCGGGCGATACTTTCCGTGCAGCAGCGGTTGAACAGCTTCAGGTCTGGGGTCAGCGTAATAATATTCCGGTGATTGCCCAGCATACCGGTGCGGATTCCGCTTCTGTTATCTTCGACGCCATTCAGGCCGCTAAAGCGCGTAACATCGACGTTCTGATTGCCGATACCGCCGGACGCCTGCAGAACAAATCGCACTTGATGGAAGAGTTGAAGAAAATCGTCCGCGTGATGAAGAAACTCGACGTTGAAGCTCCGCATGAAGTTATGCTGACTATCGACGCCAGTACCGGGCAGAATGCAGTAAGCCAGGCCAAACTGTTCCACGAAGCCGTTGGCTTAACCGGCATCACGCTAACGAAACTGGACGGCACGGCGAAAGGCGGGGTAATTTTCTCGGTGGCTGACCAGTTTGGTATCCCTATCCGCTACATTGGTGTCGGCGAACGTATTGAGGATTTGCGTCCGTTTAAGGCGGACGACTTTATAGAGGCACTTTTTGCCCGAGAGGATTAACAATGATTCGCTTTGAACATGTCAGCAAGGCTTATCTCGGTGGGAGACAGGCGCTGCAGGGCGTTACGTTCCATATGCAGCCGGGTGAGATGGCGTTTCTGACCGGTCATTCCGGCGCAGGGAAAAGTACCCTCCTGAAGCTGATCTGTGGGATTGAGCGGCCCAGCGCCGGGAAAATCTGGTTTAGCGGCCATGACATCACGCGTCTGAAAAACCGTGAAGTTCCGTTTCTGCGCCGCCAGATTGGCATGATTTTCCAGGATCACCATCTACTGATGGACCGTACTGTCTACGATAACGTGGCGATCCCGCTGATTATCGCCGGTGCCAGCGGTGACGATATTCGTCGTCGTGTATCGGCGGCGCTGGATAAAGTCGGGCTACTGGACAAAGCGAAGAACTTCCCTATTCAGCTTTCCGGCGGTGAACAACAGCGTGTTGGCATTGCCCGCGCGGTGGTGAACAAGCCCGCGGTACTGCTGGCGGATGAACCGACCGGTAACCTTGACGACGCGTTGTCAGAAGGAATTCTACGTCTGTTTGAAGAATTTAACCGCGTTGGGGTAACCGTATTGATGGCAACGCACGACATCAACCTGATTTCGCGGCGTTCCTATCGCATGCTCACCCTGAGCGATGGTCACTTGCATGGAGGCGTGGGCCATGAATAAGCGCGATGCAATCAATCATATCCGGCAGTTTGGCGGGCGTCTGGATCGCTTCCGTAAATCGGTCGGCGGCTCTGGCGACGGCGGTCGTAACGCGCCAAAACGGGCGAAATCCTCGCCAAAACCGGTAAATCGCAAAACCAACGTTTTCAACGAACAGGTGCGCTATGCCTTCCACGGCGCATTGCAGGATCTGAAAAGTAAACCGTTCGCCACGTTTTTAACGGTGATGGTTATCGCCATCTCCCTGACGCTGCCCAGCGTCTGTTATATGGTGTACAAAAACGTTAACCAGGCGGCGACGCAGTATTATCCGTCACCGCAAATCACTGTTTATTTGCAAAAAACGCTGGATGATGACGCCGCTGCGGGTGTGGTGGCACAGTTGCAGGCCGAGCAAGGCGTAGAGAAAGTAAACTATCTTTCTCGTGAAGACGCACTGGGCGAGTTCCGTAACTGGTCTGGTTTTGGTGGTGCGCTGGATATGCTGGAAGAAAACCCGCTTCCGGCAGTGGCGGTGGTAATCCCGAAACTCGATTTTCAGGGGACCGAGTCACTGAATACCTTGCGCGATCGTATCACCCAGATCAACGGCATTGACGAAGTGCGAATGGATGACAGCTGGTTTGCCCGTCTGGCGGCGTTGACCGGGCTGGTCGGGCGCGTTTCGGCAATGATCGGCGTATTGATGGTGGCGGCAGTGTTCCTCGTCATCGGTAACAGTGTGCGTCTGAGCATCTTTGCTCGCCGTGACTCCATTAACGTACAGAAACTGATTGGTGCGACAGATGGTTTCATCCTGCGCCCATTCCTGTACGGTGGCGCATTGCTGGGATTTTCTGGCGCATTGCTGTCATTAATTTTGTCGGAAATTCTGGTCCTGCGTTTGTCTTCGGCGGTTGCGGAAGTGGCACAGGTTTTCGGAACGAGGTTTGATATCAATGGCTTATCTTTCGATGAATGTCTGCTTTTGCTGCTGGTGTGTTCGATGATTGGCTGGGTGGCAGCCTGGCTTGCCACGGTACAACATTTACGCCACTTTACGCCTGAATAATAAAAGCGTGTTATACTCTTTCCCTGCAATGGGTTCCGTAGCAGGGAAAGAGACCCCGTTGTCTCTTCCCGGTATTTCATCTCTATGTCACATTTTGTGCGTAATTTATTCACAGCGTTGCATTGAACTTGTGGATAAAATCACGGTCTGATAAAACAGTGAATAATAACCTCGTTGCTCTTAAGCTCTGGCACAGTTGTTGCTACCACTGAAGCGCCAGAAGATATCGATTGAGAGGATTTGAATGACTGACAAAATGCAAAGTTTAGCTTTAGCCCCTGTTGGTAACCTGGATTCCTACATCCGGGCAGCTAACGCGTGGCCGATGTTGTCGGCTGACGAGGAGCGGGCGCTGGCTGAAAAGCTGCATTACCATGGCGATCTGGAAGCAGCAAAAACGCTGATCCTGTCTCACCTGCGGTTTGTTGTTCATATTGCTCGTAATTATGCGGGCTATGGCCTGCCACAGGCGGATTTGATTCAGGAAGGTAACATCGGCCTGATGAAAGCAGTGCGCCGTTTTAACCCGGAAGTGGGTGTGCGCCTGGTCTCCTTCGCCGTTCACTGGATCAAAGCAGAGATCCACGAATACGTTCTGCGCAACTGGCGTATCGTCAAAGTTGCGACCACCAAAGCGCAGCGCAAACTGTTCTTCAACCTGCGTAAAACCAAGCAGCGTCTGGGCTGGTTTAATCAGGATGAAGTCGAAATGGTAGCCCGTGAACTGGGCGTAACCAGCAAAGACGTACGTGAGATGGAATCGCGTATGGCGGCACAGGACATGACCTTTGACCTGTCTTCCGATGACGATTCCGACAGCCAGCCGATGGCTCCGGTGCTTTATCTGCAGGATAAATCGTCCAACTTTGCCGACGGCATTGAAGATGATAACTGGGAAGAGCAGGCGGCAAACCGTCTGACCGACGCGATGCAGGGCCTGGATGAGCGTAGCCAGGACATTATCCGCGCACGCTGGTTGGACGAAGACAACAAGTCCACACTGCAGGAGCTGGCTGACCGTTACGGTGTTTCCGCTGAGCGTGTGCGCCAGCTGGAAAAGAACGCGATGAAAAAACTTCGCGCTGCTATTGAAGCGTAATTACCGCTGTTAAGCAGAGAACCCTGGATGAGAGTCCGGGGTTTTTATTTTTTGGGCCTCTGCAATAATCAATGACCCCCTCCGACAAAACGCCAATCCCCACGCAGATTGTTAATAAACTGTCAAAATAGCTATTCCAATATCATAAAAATCGGGTATGTTTTAGCAGAGTATGCTGCTAAAGCACGGGTAGCCATGCATAAAACGAAATAAAGTGCTGAACAACAACATCACAATACACGTAATAACCAGAAGAATGGGGATTCTCAGGATGAATATAAAGGGTAAAGCGTTACTGGCAGGATGTATCGCGCTGGCATTCAGCAATATAGCTCTGGCAGAAGATATTAAAGTCGCGGTCGTGGGCGCAATGTCCGGTCCGGTGGCCCAGTACGGTGACCAGGAGTTTACTGGTGCTGAGCAGGCGGTTGCGGATATCAATGCTAAAGGTGGTATCAAAGGCAACAAACTGCAAATCGTGAAATATGACGATGCCTGTGACCCAAAACAGGCGGTTGCGGTGGCGAACAAAGTCGTTAACGACGGCATTAAATACGTGATTGGTCACCTCTGCTCTTCATCAACACAGCCAGCGTCAGACATCTACGAAGACGAAGGCATTTTAATGATCACCCCAGCGGCAACCGCGCCAGAGCTGACCGCCCGTGGCTATCAGCTGATCCTGCGCACCACCGGTCTGGACTCCGACCAGGGGCCGACGGCGGCGAAATATATTCTTGAGAAAGTGAAACCGCAGCGTATTGCTATCGTTCACGACAAACAGCAGTACGGCGAAGGTCTGGCGCGTGCGGTGCAGGACGGCCTGAAGAAAGGCAATGCTAACGTGGTGTTCTTTGACGGCATCACCGCCGGGGAAAAAGATTTCTCAACGCTGGTGGCGCGTTTGAAGAAAGAGAATATCGACTTCGTTTACTACGGTGGTTACCACCCGGAAATGGGGCAGATCCTGCGTCAGGCACGCGCGGCAGGGCTGAAAACTCAGTTTATGGGGCCGGAAGGCGTGGCTAACGTCTCGCTGTCTAACATTGCGGGCGAGTCAGCTGAAGGGTTGCTGGTAACCAAGCCGAAGAACTACGATCAGGTTCCGGCGAACAAACCAATTGTTGACGCGATCAAAGCGAAAAAACAGGACCCAAGCGGCGCGTTCGTCTGGACCACCTACGCCGCGCTGCAATCTTTGCAGGCGGGCCTGAATCAGTCTGACGATCCGGCTGAAATCGCCAAATACCTGAAAGCGAACTCCGTGGATACCGTGATGGGGCCGCTGACCTGGGATGAGAAAGGTGATCTGAAAGGCTTTGAGTTCGGCGTATTTGACTGGCACGCCAACGGCACGGCGACCGATGCGAAGTAATCATTAATCGGCAACTTTGGGTTGCCGCCAAATTGCTAATATCGAGTACGCATGCTTCATGCCGGATGCGGCGTAAACGCCTTATCCGGCCTACAAGATCCAAAGAAATCAGTAAATTGCAGCACACATTGTAGGCCTGATAAGCGTAGCGCATCAGGCCATTTCTCGTTGGTCATCACTTTTGAAATCAAACTTGACGATTAACGCTTCTCCCAGCCGCCCTGTTGTGCCGTAAACCCCAGCGCCTGCATAAACGCCGTCATCACGCCGCGATCTTCCACGCCTGCATCTGCCATCCACCAGCCTGAAACGCCAGGATTGTTACGCAAAACCTCTTCCAGCAGATATTGCCCCACACCGCGACGGCGGGTGACTTCCCGCACGCGCAGGGAATCCAGTGCCCCCTCGGTGCCGTTTAAGGTTACCCGCACGGCCGCGAGCAGGCGCTCGTTAAAACGCGCGGCGTAGATGCGGTGGTTATCGTCAACCTGTAAAGAGGAAGGGGAGTACTCCGGCCAGATCTTTTGCAGATCAATCCGGTCCTGGTCGCTAAAGTGTTCTAATCGAATGATGGTCAGCTTCATGGGGAACCCGTGTAAATCACAAAAGTGGAACCAGTGTAGCGAAATAATTTAATCGGAGGCTTTCTCTTTTTTATTTCTTTTGGCAGGTGATTAATTTTTTAACAGCAATAATTACAAATTAAAAACATTAGAGAATGAAAAATGTCCAGCATAATCCCCTGAATGGTAGTGAATTATTCCGCCCTTTGTACCGTTATTTTATGCTGACAACGGCGCTTTTTTCTGTTTATCTATCAATAAATTCAGAATATTATCTGTTCTTAATCGACTGAAAAATAGGGATTTTAATCGCTATTATCACAAAATACTGCGCTAAACCCTTAATCAGACAGGCAAAAACAGTGCAGTATAAAAAAAGTACAGTCTGATTTGTTAACACATAAAAACAAAGCAACACAACATCACGAATGGGGATTTTTGACTATGAAACGGAATGCGAAAACTATCATCGCAGGGATGATTGCACTGACAATTTCACACACCGCTATGGCCGACGATATTAAAGTTGCCGTTGTCGGCGCGATGTCCGGTCCGATTGCCCAGTGGGGCGATATGGAATTTAACGGCGCGCGTCAGGCGATTAAAGACATTAATGCCAAAGGGGGAATTAAAGGCGATAAGCTGGTGGGCGTGGAATATGACGACGCCTGCGACCCGAAACAAGCCGTTGCGGTCGCCAACAAAATCGTTAACGACGGCATTAAATACGTTATTGGTCATCTGTGTTCTTCTTCTACCCAACCTGCATCAGATATCTACGAAGATGAAGGTATTTTGATGATCTCGCCGGGGGCGACCAACCCGGAGCTGACTCAACGCGGTTATCAACACATCATGCGTACTGCCGGGCTGGACTCTTCCCAGGGGCCAACAGCGGCAAAATACATTCTTGAGACGGTGAAGCCCCAGCGCATCGCTATCATTCACGACAAACAACAGTATGGCGAAGGGCTGGCGCGTTCGGTGCAGGACGGATTGAAAGCAGCCAATGCCAACGTCGTCTTCTTCGACGGTATTACCGCTGGTGAGAAAGATTTCTCCGCGCTGATCGCCCGCCTGAAAAAAGAAAACATCGACTTCGTTTACTACGGCGGTTACTACCCGGAAATGGGGCAGATGCTGCGCCAGGCCCGTTCCGTTGGCCTGAAAACTCAGTTTATGGGGCCGGAAGGGGTGGGTAATGCGTCGCTGTCGAACATTGCTGGTGATGCCGCCGAAGGTATGTTGGTCACTATGCCAAAACGCTATGACCAGGACCCGGCAAACAAAGGCATCGTTGATGCGCTGAAAGGAGACAAGAAAGATCCGTCCGGGCCATATGTCTGGATCACCTACGCGGCGGTGCAATCTCTGGCGACTGCCCTTGAGCGTACCGGCAGCGATGAGCCGCTGGCGCTGGTGAAAGATTTAAAAGCTAACGGTGCAAACACCGTGATTGGGCCGCTGAACTGGGATGAAAAAGGCGATCTTAAGGGATTTGATTTTGGTGTCTTCCAGTGGCACGCCGACGGTTCATCGACGGCAGCCAAGTGATCATCCCACCGCCCGTGAAATGCGGGCGGTTTTAGAAAGGTTACCTTATGTCTGAGCAGTTTTTGTATTTCTTGCAGCAGATGTTTAACGGCGTCACGCTGGGCAGTACCTACGCGCTGATAGCCATCGGCTACACCATGGTTTACGGCATTATCGGCATGATCAACTTCGCCCACGGCGAGGTTTATATGATCGGCAGCTACGTCTCCTTTATGATCATCGCCGCACTGATGATGCTGGGCATTGATACCGGCTGGCTGCTGGTGGCGGCGGGATTCGTCGGCGCAATCGTCATTGCCAGCGCCTATGGCTGGAGTATCGAACGTGTGGCTTACCGCCCGGTGCGTAACTCTAAGCGCCTGATTGCGCTCATCTCGGCAATCGGCATGTCTATCTTCCTGCAAAACTACGTCAGCCTGACCGAAGGTTCGCGCGACGTGGCGCTACCCAGCCTGTTTAACGGTCAGTGGGTTGTGGGCCATAGTGAAAACTTCTCTGCCTCTATTACCACCATGCAGGCGGTGATCTGGATTGTTACCTTCCTCGCCATGTTGGCGCTGACAATTTTCATCCGCTATTCCCGCATGGGGCGCGCCTGTCGTGCTTGCGCGGAAGATCTGAAAATGGCGAGCCTGCTTGGCATCAACACTGACCGGGTGATTGCGCTGACCTTTGTGATTGGCGCGGCGATGGCGGCGGTGGCCGGCGTGTTGCTCGGTCAGTTCTATGGCGTAATTAACCCCTACATCGGCTTTATGGCCGGGATGAAAGCCTTTACCGCTGCGGTACTCGGTGGGATTGGCAGTATTCCTGGAGCGATGATTGGCGGCCTGATCCTGGGGATTGCGGAAGCGCTCTCTTCTGCCTATCTGAGTACGGAATATAAGGATGTGGTTTCATTTGCCCTGCTGATTCTGGTGCTGCTGGTGATGCCGACCGGTATTCTGGGTCGCCCGGAGGTAGAGAAAGTATGAAACCGATGCATATTGCAATGGCGCTGCTCTCTGCCGCCATGTTCTTTGTTCTCGCGGGCGTCTTTATGGGTGTGCAACTGGAGCTGGACGGCACCAAACTGGTGGTCGATACGGCTTCAGACATCCGATGGCAGTGGGTGTTTATTGGCACTGCGGTGGTCTTTTTCTTCCAGCTTGTGCGACCTGCGTTTCAGAAAGGGCTAAAAAGCGTTTCCGGGCCGAAGTTTATTCTGCCCGCGATTGATGGCTCCACGGTGAAGCAGAAACTGTTCCTCGTGGCGCTGCTGGTGCTTGCGGTGGCGTGGCCGTTTATGGTGTCGCGTGGGACGGTGGATATCGCCACTCTGACCATGATCTACATTATTCTCGGTCTCGGGCTGAACGTGGTTGTTGGTCTTTCTGGTCTGCTGGTGCTGGGATACGGCGGCTTTTACGCCATCGGCGCTTACACTTTTGCGCTGCTCAATCACTATTACGGTCTGGGCTTCTGGACCTGTCTGCCGATTGCCGGGTTGATGGCGGCGGCGGCGGGCTTCCTGCTCGGCTTCCCGGTGTTGCGTTTACGTGGCGACTATCTGGCGATCGTTACTCTCGGTTTCGGCGAAATTGTGCGCATATTGCTGCTCAATAACACGGAAATCACCGGCGGTCCGAACGGAATCAGTCAGATCCCGAAACCGACTCTCTTCGGACTCGAGTTCAGTCGCACCGCCCGCGAAGGCGGCTGGGATACGTTCAGCAATTTCTTTGGCCTGAAATACGACCCGTCCGATCGCGTCATCTTCCTCTACCTGGTGGCATTACTGTTGGTGGTGTTAAGCCTGTTTGTCATTAACCGCTTACTGCGAATGCCGCTGGGCCGCGCGTGGGAAGCGTTGCGTGAAGATGAAATCGCCTGTCGTTCGCTGGGCTTAAGTCCGCGTCGTATCAAGCTGACCGCTTTTACCATCAGTGCCGCGTTTGCCGGTTTTGCCGGAACGCTGTTCGCGGCGCGTCAGGGATTTGTCAGCCCGGAATCTTTCACCTTTGCCGAATCGGCGTTTGTGCTGGCGATAGTGGTGCTCGGCGGTATGGGCTCGCAATTTGCAGTGATTCTGGCGGCTGTTTTGCTGGTGGTATCGCGCGAGTTGATGCGTGATTTCAACGAATACAGCATGTTAATGCTCGGTGGTTTGATGGTGCTGATGATGATCTGGCGTCCGCAGGGCTTGCTGCCCATGACGCGCCCGCAACTCAAGCTGAAAAACGGCGCAGCGAAAGGAGAGCAGGCATGAGTCAGCCATTATTATCTGTTAACGGCCTGATGATGCGCTTCGGCGGCCTGCTGGCGGTGAATAACGTCAATCTTGAACTGTACCCGCAGGAGATCGTCTCGTTAATCGGCCCTAACGGTGCCGGAAAAACCACGGTTTTTAACTGCCTGACCGGTTTCTACAAACCCACCGGCGGCACTATTTTACTGCGCGATCAGCATCTGGAAGGTTTGCCCGGCCAGCAAATCGCCCGCATGGGCGTGGTGCGCACCTTCCAGCATGTACGTCTGTTCCGTGAAATGACGGTGATTGAAAACCTGCTGGTGGCACAGCATCAGCAACTGAAAACCGGGCTGTTCTCCGGCCTGTTGAAAACACCCTCTTTCCGTCGCGCCCAGAGCGAAGCGCTCGACCGCGCCGCTACCTGGCTTGAGCGCATTGGTTTGTTGGAACATGCCAACCGTCAGGCGAGTAACCTGGCCTATGGTGACCAGCGCCGTCTGGAGATTGCCCGCTGTATGGTGACGCAACCGGAGATTTTAATGCTCGACGAACCGGCAGCAGGTCTTAACCCGAAAGAGACGAAAGAGCTGGATGAGCTGATTGCCGAACTGCGTAACCATCACAACACCACTATCTTGTTGATTGAACACGATATGAAGCTGGTGATGGGGATTTCAGACAGAATTTACGTGGTCAATCAGGGGACGCCGCTGGCAAACGGTACACCGGAGCAAATCCGTAATAACCCGGACGTGATCCGTGCCTATTTAGGTGAGGCATAAGATGGAAAAAGTCATGTTGTCCTTTGACAAAGTCAGCGCCCACTACGGCAAAATCCAGGCGCTGCATGAGGTGAGCCTGCATATCAATCAGGGCGAGATTGTCACCCTCATTGGCGCTAACGGGGCGGGGAAAACCACCTTGCTCGGCACATTATGCGGCGACCCGCGTGCCACCAGCGGGCGAATTGTGTTTGATGATAAAGACATTACCGACTGGCAGACGGCGAAAATCATGCGCGAAGCGGTGGCGATTGTCCCGGAAGGACGCCGCGTCTTCTCGCGGATGACGGTGGAAGAGAACCTGGCGATGGGCGGTTTTTTTGCTGAACGTGACCAGTTCCAGGAACGCATAAAGTGGGTGTATGAACTGTTTCCACGTCTGCATGAGCGCCGTGTTCAGCGGGCGGGCACCATGTCCGGCGGTGAGCAGCAGATGCTGGCGATTGGTCGCGCGCTGATGAGCAACCCGCGTTTATTGTTGCTTGATGAGCCATCGCTCGGTCTTGCGCCGATTATCATCCAGCAAATTTTCGACACCATCGAGCAACTGCGCGAGCAGGGGATGACTATCTTCCTCGTCGAGCAGAACGCCAACCAGGCGCTAAAGCTCGCTGATCGCGGCTACGTGCTGGAAAACGGTCATGTGGTGCTCTCCGATACCGGCGATGCGCTGCTGGCAAACGAAGCGGTGAGAAGTGCGTATTTAGGCGGGTAAATTATCGAATACCCGGCAGCCAGCTTCTGCCGGGTTCTTCGTCCGTATACAGACTTGTTTCAACTGACCGGGAGGATTAAAACCAGACCACTTATTTGCCACGGAAAGGTTCCCTCCCATGCATTATGCCGTTGTCGTCATGCTTGAACTGCTTTGCTGTATTCACGCTTATCGCTCCGGACAAGAGCGATACTGGATTTTTATTATCTTCTGTTTTCCGGTGATTGGCTGCGTGGCGTATTTCGTCATGGTTATGCTGCCTGAAACGGGCGCTGACCGTCACGGGCGTACTTTGCTGATGCGCCTGCAGGACAAAATCAGCCCGGAACGCCACCTGCACAATTTAACCGAAGAGCTGGCGATTGCCGAGACCAATCAAAACCATTATGCGTTAGCTAACGAACTGGCGCGCCTTGGGCGTTATCACGAAGCCGTTCCCCATTATCAGCAGGCGTTAAGCGGAATTTTCGCCCATGAAGCGGTAATGATGTTAAGCCTGGCGCAGGCGCAATTTGCTATTCAGGAGTTCGCCGCCTGTCAGCAGACGCTGGAAGATGTGATGCGTTATAACCCCGATTTTCAGTCGGCAGACGGGCATTTGTTATTTGCCAGAGCGTTAGCCGCACAAGAAAAATACGCTGATGCGGAAAGCGAGTTTGAGGTGCTTGTTTCTTATTACCCCGGCCCGCAGGCACGTATTTACTATGCGGAAATGTTGGCGAAAATGAGTCGGTTACGTGAAGCCAACGAGCAGTATGTTGCTGTAGTTGATACGGCTAAACGCTCAAGACCTCATTATAGAAAACACCACCGGGAATGGATTAAGACTGCCAACGAACGGCTGAAGCAGAGTATTGTTCGATAGGCGCTGCGCCAGAGAGTCTCTGGCGCGTTAATTTTTGTGAACGTAGCATTATCCGTGCCCCATCTCCCATTTTCCCTCACCCGTACCGTCACCGCCTTGTCATCTTTCTGACACCTTACTATCTTACAAATGTAACAAAAAAGTTATTTTTCTGTAATTCGAGCATGTCATGTTACCCCGCGAGCATAAAACGCGTGAATTCGCGCATTCGGTACAACAAGAGAGATAAACGATGAAACCGTTACATTATACAGCTTCAGCACTGGCGCTCGGACTGGCGTTAATGGGGAATGCACAGGCAGTGACGACCATTCCGTTCTGGCATTCTATGGAAGGGGAACTGGGTAAAGAGGTGGATTCTCTGGCTCAACGTTTTAACGCCGAAAACCCGGATTACAAAATTGTACCGACCTATAAAGGCAACTACGAACAGAATTTAAGTGCGGGGATTGCCGCATTTCGTACCGGCAACGCGCCGGCTATTTTGCAGGTTTATGAAGTTGGCACCGCCACCATGATGGCGTCGAAAGCCATTAAACCGGTGTATGACGTGTTTAAAGAAGCGGGGATTCAATTCGATGAGTCGCAGTTTGTGCCGACGGTTTCAGGCTACTACTCCGACAGCAAAACCGGACATTTACTCTCCCAGCCGTTCAACAGCTCGACTCCTGTTCTCTATTACAACAAAGATGCTTTCAAGAAAGCGGGATTAGACCCGGAACAGCCGCCGAAAACCTGGCAGGATCTGGCAGACTATGCCGCGAAACTGAAAGCCTCCGGTATGAAGTGCGGCTACGCCAGCGGCTGGCAGGGCTGGATCCAACTGGAAAACTTTAGCGCATGGAACGGTCTGCCGTTTGCCAGCAAAAACAACGGCTTTGACGGCACGGACGCGGTGCTTGAGTTCAACAAGCCGGAGCAGGTGAAACACATCGCCATGCTCGAAGAGATGAACAAGAAGGGCGATTTCAGTTACGTAGGGCGTAAGGATGAATCTACCGAGAAGTTCTATAACGGTGATTGCGCGATGACGACCGCCTCTTCGGGTTCTCTTGCCAACATTCGCGAGTACGCCAAATTCAACTACGGCGTAGGCATGATGCCGTACGACGCCGATGCGAAAGATGCGCCACAAAACGCCATTATCGGCGGGGCCAGCCTGTGGGTGATGCAGGGCAAAGATAAAGAAACTTACACCGGCGTGGCGAAGTTCCTCGACTTCCTCGCGAAGCCAGAAAATGCTGCCGAGTGGCATCAGAAAACCGGTTATCTGCCAATTACCAAAGCGGCGTATGACCTGACCCGTGAGCAGGGCTTTTACGAGAAAAACCCAGGGGCGGATACCGCGACGCGTCAGATGCTGAACAAGCCGCCGTTGCCGTTCACCAAAGGGCTGCGTCTGGGCAATATGCCGCAGATCCGCGTGATTGTGGATGAAGAGCTGGAAAGCGTGTGGACTGGTAAGAAGACGCCACAGCAGGCGCTGGATACCGCCGTTGAGCGTGGGAACCAGTTACTGCGCCGCTTTGAGAAATCTACGAAGTCTTAATCCGTGTAATGTCGGATGCGTTTCGCTTATCTGACCTGGCATCGCGTGTAGGCCGGATAAGCGAAGCACATCCGGCACAGTTCAGGAATTAACCGTAATGTCATCATCCCGTCCGGTGTTCCGCTCGCGCTGGCTGCCTTATTTGCTGGTCGCACCGCAGCTCATCATCACCGTTATCTTTTTTATCTGGCCTGCGGGCGAAGCGTTGTGGTACTCGCTACAAAGCGTCGATCCGTTTGGCTTTTCCAGCCAGTTTGTCGGCCTGGATAACTTCGTCACGCTGTTTCATGACAGCTACTATCTCGACTCCTTCTGGACGACGATAAAATTCAGCACCTTTGTCACCGTCAGCGGTTTGCTGGTGTCGCTGTTCTTCGCGGCGCTGGTGGAGTACATCGTGCGCGGCAGCCGTTTCTATCAAACCTTAATGCTGCTGCCGTATGCCGTGGCTCCCGCCGTTGCCGCCGTATTGTGGATCTTCCTGTTTAACCCTGGTCGCGGGCTGATCACTCATTTTCTCGCTGAGTTCGGCTACGACTGGAACCATGCGCAAAACAGCGGTCAGGCAATGTTCCTGGTGGTGTTTGCCTCAGTATGGAAGCAAATCAGCTACAACTTTCTGTTCTTCTATGCCGCGCTGCAATCCATTCCCCGTTCGTTGATTGAAGCCGCAGCCATCGACGGTGCAGGCCCGATTCGCCGCTTCTTTAAGATTGCGCTGCCGCTGATTGCGCCGGTGAGCTTCTTCCTGCTGGTGGTGAACCTGGTGTACGCCTTCTTCGATACCTTCCCGGTGATCGACGCCGCCACGTCCGGCGGACCAGTACAGGCTACCACGACGCTGATTTATAAGATCTACCGCGAAGGCTTTACCGGGCTGGATTTGGCTTCATCTGCCGCGCAGTCGGTGGTGTTGATGTTCCTCGTCATCGTGCTGACGGTGGTGCAGTTCCGCTATGTTGAAAGCAAGGTGCGTTACCAATGATTGAGAACCGTCCGTGGCTGACAATATTCAGCCATACCATGCTGATCCTCGGGATCGCGGTGATCCTCTTCCCGTTGTACGTGGCGTTTGTCGCGGCGACGCTGGATAAACAGGCCGTCTACGCCGCGCCGATGACGCTCATCCCCGGCACGCATCTGTTGGAAAACATCCACAACATCTGGGTGAACGGGGTAGGCACAAATAGCGCGCCGTTCTGGCGGATGTTGCTTAACAGCTTCGTTATGGCGTTCAGCATTACGCTCGGCAAAATTACCGTCTCGATGCTCTCGGCATTTGCCATTGTCTGGTTTCGTTTTCCGCTGCGTAACCTCTTCTTCTGGATGATTTTTATCACCCTGATGCTGCCAGTTGAAGTGCGTATCTTCCCGACAGTAGAAGTCATCGCCAACCTGAATATGCTCGACAGCTACGCTGGTTTAACGCTGCCGCTGATGGCCTCGGCAACCGCTACCTTCCTGTTCCGCCAGTTCTTTATGACGCTACCGGATGAGCTGGTGGAAGCCGCACGGATCGACGGCGCGTCACCAATGCGTTTCTTTTGCGACATCGTTTTCCCGCTGTCGAAAACCAATCTGGCGGCGCTGTTTGTGATCACTTTTATTTACGGCTGGAACCAGTATTTGTGGCCGTTGTTGATTATTACCGACGTTGATCTCGGCACCACTGTGGCAGGGATCAAAGGGATGATCGCTACAGGCGAAGGCACCACGGAATGGAATTCGGTGATGGCGGCGATGTTGTTAACGCTTATCCCTCCGGTGGTGATTGTTTTAGTGATGCAGCGTGCCTTCGTGCGCGGCCTGGTCGATAGTGAGAAATAAGATGGCAGGACTGAAATTACAGGCAGTAACCAAAAGCTGGGATGGCAAAACCCAGGTTATTAAACCACTGACCCTTGATGTGGCGGATGGCGAATTTATCGTGATGGTCGGGCCGTCTGGCTGCGGGAAATCCACGCTGCTGCGCATGGTTGCCGGGCTGGAGCGGGTCACCGAAGGCGATATCTGGATTAACGACCAACGCGTGACCGAAATGGAGCCGAAAGATCGCGGGATTGCGATGGTGTTCCAGAACTACGCGCTTTATCCGCATATGAGTGTCGAAGAAAACATGGCGTGGGGGCTGAAAATTCGCGGCATGGGCAAGCAACAAATTGCCGAACGTGTTAAAGAAGCGGCGCGTATTCTGGAGCTGGATGGCCTGCTCAAGCGCCGTCCGCGTGAGCTTTCTGGCGGTCAGCGTCAGCGTGTAGCGATGGGCCGTGCGATTGTGCGCGATCCGGCGGTGTTCCTGTTTGATGAGCCGCTCTCTAACCTCGACGCCAAGCTGCGCGTGCAGATGCGCCTTGAGCTGCAACAACTGCACCGTCGCCTGAAAACGACTTCACTCTACGTTACTCACGATCAGGTTGAGGCGATGACGCTCGCTCAGCGGGTAATGGTGATGAACGGCGGCGTTGCCGAACAGATTGGCACGCCAGTTGAAGTCTACGAAAAGCCCGCCACTCTGTTTGTGGCGAGTTTTATCGGTAGTCCGGCGATGAATCTGCTGACAGGCCGCGTGAATAACGATGGCACGCATTTCGAACTGGATGGGGGGCTGGCGCTACCGCTAAACGGTGGCTACCGTCAGTATGCCGGACGTAAAATGACTCTCGGCATTCGCCCGGAACATATTGCGTTAAGCTCGCAGGCAGAAGGTGGCATACCGCTGGTGATGGACACGCTGGAGATCCTCGGCGCAGATAACCTGGCGCACGGACGCTGGGGCGAACAGAAGCTGGTGGTGCGACTGGCGCATCAGGAGCGCCCGACGGCAGGCAGCACGCTGTGGCTGCATCTGCCGGAAAATCAGCTACATCTTTTTGATGGTGAAACAGGACAACGAGTATGAGTAACTGGCCTTATCCCCGCATCGTCGCCCACCGTGGCGGCGGTAAACTGGCCCCGGAAAACACCCTGGCGGCAATCGACGTGGGGGCAAAATACGGTCATAAGATGATCGAATTTGATGCGAAGTTATCGAAAGATGGCGAGATCTTCTTGCTTCATGACGACAATCTCGAACGCACCAGTAACGGCTGGGGCGTCGCGGGCGAACTGAACTGGCAGGATTTACTGCGCGTGGATGCGGGCAGTTGGTACAGCAAAGCGTTTAAAGGTGAGCCGCTGCCGTTGCTTTCGCAGGTGGCGGAACGCTGCCGTGAACATGGGATGATGGCAAATATTGAAATCAAACCCACCACTGGCACTGGTCCATTAACGGGCAAAATGGTATCGCTGGCGGCGCGCGAACTGTGGGCTGGTATGACGCCGCCGCTGCTGTCATCGTTTGAGATTGATGCTTTAGAAGCCGCGCACCAGGCTGCACCGGAACTGCCGCGCGGTTTGTTGCTGGATGAGTGGCGCGACGACTGGCGCGAACTGACCACGCGGCTGGGCTGCGTCTCTATTCATCTCAATCATAAGTTGCTCGATAAAGCGCGAGTGATGCAGTTGAAAGACGCTGGATTACGGATTCTGGTTTATACCGTCAACAAACCCCAGCGCGCGGCAGAGTTGCTGCGCTGGGGCGTGGATTGCATCTGTACCGATGCGATTGATGTGATTGGCCCGAACTTTACGGCCCAATAGTTTTCAACGGAATATCAGGCTGCGGCGTGCTGGGCGGATTCAGCATGTCGCCGTTTCTTCTCTCTGGCAACATATGCTGCTGATTCAACGAACTATCCGGATTACGGTTGCTGTTTAACATCCCGCCGTTGGTGTTGGGCAGCATTTGCTGCCGGGCGGGATTTTGCTCCCCCGGCTGTGACTGCAATACCCGCTGCGAGTTACTGTTTATCTGGTTTTCTAAATGCTGCTGTTGCAACTGTGTTTGCGTTTTCAGTTGCTGATTCAGCATCCCTTTTTGCTGGATTTGCTGCGTTTGCATTTGAGTTTGCATCCGCTGCTGGCTGGGGATCTGATATCCCGGTTGGTTGGGGTTATTCAGAGTATTAATGGGCTGTGCAAAGCCGACAAACGGCAGGAGTGCCGTCAAAAGCAGAAGTCGTTTCATCGCGTATCCTCCTCTGAAGATATTCTTTAAGTTTACTCCTTTCCTGCAATCATCAGGATTAATTCAGAGTTATATACCAGGCTTAGCTGGGGTTGCCCCTTAATCTCTGGAGAATAACGATGATAAAACCGACGTTTTTACGCCGGGTGGCTATTGCTGCTCTGCTCACAGGAAGTTGTTTTAGTGCTGTCGCCGCGCCACCTGCGCCGCCGCCAGTCTCGTATGGCGTGGAGGAGGATGTCTTCCATCCGGTACGCGCGAAGCAGGGGATGGTAGCATCTGTGGACGCCACTGCCACTCAGGTGGGGGTAGATATCCTTAAACAGGGCGGGAATGCCGTTGATGCTGCCGTGGCAGTGGGCTACGCGCTGGCGGTAACGCATCCGCAGGCAGGGAATCTGGGCGGCGGCGGTTTTATGCTGATCCGCACTAAAGATGGCAATACCACCGCTATCGATTTCCGCGAAATGGCACCCGCCAAAGCGACCCGCGATATGTTCCTTGATGATCAGGGCAACCCGGACAGCAAAAAATCTCTCACTTCGCATCTTGCTTCTGGCACACCAGGTACGGTAGCGGGCTTCTCGTTGGCGCTGGAGAAATACGGCACCATGCCGCTGAACAAAGTTGTGCAGCCCGCGTTTAAACTGGCACGCGATGGTTTTATCGTTAACGACGCGCTGGCTGACGATCTCAAAACCTACGGCAGTGAAGTGCTACCAAATCACGAAAACAGCAAAGCTATCTTCTGGAAAGAGGGCGAGCCGCTGAAAAAGGGCGACAAGCTGGTACAGACGAATCTGGCAAAGAGCCTGGAGATGATTGCCGAAAACGGCCCGGATGAATTCTACAAAGGCACGATAGCGGAACAAATCGCCCTGGAGATGCAGAAAAACGGTGGCTTGATCACTAAAGAAGATTTAGCGGCCTATAAAGCGGTCGAACGTACACCAATAAGTGGCGATTATCGCGAGTATCAGGTTTACTCCATGCCACCGCCATCCTCCGGCGGGATTCATATCGTACAGATCCTCAATATTCTGGAAAACTTCGATATGCAGAAATACGGCTTTGGCAGCGCCGACGCGATGCAAATCATGGCAGAAGCGGAGAAACATGCCTACGCCGATCGCTCGGAATATCTTGGCGACCCGGATTTTGTCAAAGTACCGTGGCAGGCGCTGACCAATAAAGCCTATGCCAAATCTATTGCCGATCAAATCGATATCAATAAAGCGAAGCCATCCAGCGAAATTCGTCCTGGCAAGCTTGCGCCTTATGAGAGTAATCAAACTACCCATTACTCAGTGGTGGATAAAGACGGTAACGCCGTGGCGGTGACCTATACGCTGAACACCACCTTCGGTACGGGCATTGTCGCGGGCGAGAGCGGTATTTTGCTCAATAACCAGATGGATGATTTCTCCGCCAAACCGGGCGTACCGAACGTTTACGGGCTGGTGGGTGGTGATGCTAACGCCGTCGGGCCGAATAAACGCCCGCTGTCGTCGATGTCACCAACCATTGTGGTCAAGGATGGTAAAACCTGGCTGGTCACCGGAAGCCCAGGCGGTAGCCGGATTATCACCACTGTGCTGCAAATGGTGGTGAACAGCATCGATTATGGCATGAATGTCGCCGAAGCCACCAATGCGCCGCGTTTCCACCATCAGTGGTTGCCGGACGAGCTGCGTGTCGAGAAAGGATTTAGCCCGGATACGCTCAAGCTGCTGGAAGCAAAAGGTCAGAAAGTGGCGCTGAAAGAGGCGATGGGCAGTACACAAAGCATTATGGTTGGGCCTGACGGTGAGTTGTACGGTGCATCCGACCCACGTTCGGTAGATGATTTAACGGCGGGGTATTAATATCTTAAGCCCTCTCCCGGTAGGCGAGGGCTTTTAGATTACAAATTCTCTATTTCACCCGCGCCATAAAATACGCATCGACATATTCAC
This sequence comes from Escherichia sp. HH41S, assembly GCF_009820115.1. Taxonomy (NCBI): domain Bacteria; kingdom Pseudomonadati; phylum Pseudomonadota; class Gammaproteobacteria; order Enterobacterales; family Enterobacteriaceae; genus Escherichia; species Escherichia sp. HH41S. The sequence goes on along the minus strand of NZ_VNXE01000041.1, from coordinate 113,834 downwards.
CATTACGTAATGCGTACTTCTTGCCAGTCCCTTCAATTTCAAAGCCGAATTTTTTATAGACCTTAATTGCTGGCGCGTTATCAACGAACACCGTTAGTTCAATACGATCTACCCGCAACCAGTTGTCGCACATTGCAATCATCTCTCGCATCAGGGCGCTGGCGACGCCGCGGTTCTTCCAGCGGGAGTCGACACAGATACCAAAGTCGGCAACATGACTGCGGCGTGGGCGTTGTTGCACGTCAATGGTGAGATGGCCCACGACGTCTCTATCAATACAGGCGACAAGTTGCTTGATGCCGGGACGATCGGCGAGTCGCTCCTGCCACATATGATCGGAAGGATGAGGCACCTGTAGTGTGTTGCAATACACCTCCGGCTGGGCGTGAATTTGCCTGATGGCCTCGTAATCCCGTGTTTCTGCGTGGCGTATTACTATCTCACTCATTCCTTTGTCCTCTTTGGGGTAAATGTCCCTTTCAACATCATTGACTTTCAAATGCGAGTCAAATGCATTTTTTTGCAAAAAGTGTTGGACAAGTGCGAATGAGAATGATTATTATTGTCTCGCGATCAGGAAGACCCTCGCGGAGAACCTGAAAGCACGACATTGCTCACATTGCTTCCAGTATTACTTAGCCAGCCGGGTGCTGGCTTTTTTTTTGATCTTTCGTTTTCAATTTATCCACGGGAAGTGCTTGTGATCGTTATGCGCACTCCAGTAGGAACCACGTCCGCTTTGCGCTAAGGTGTAAATAATCACCTTAAAAAGGACGAAATCATGGTCATCAACTGCGCCTTTATTGGCTTCGGCAAAAGCACCACCCGTTACCATCTGCCGTATGTACTTAACCGCAAGGATAGCTGGCATGTCGCGCATATTTTTCGCCGCCATGCGAAGCCGGAAGAACAGGCCCCCATTTACTCTCATATCCATTTCACCAGCGATCTCGACGAAGTACTAAACGATCCCGATGTTAAGCTGGTTGTTGTCTGCACCCATGCGGACAGCCACTTCGAGTACGCGAAGCGCGCGCTGGAGGCTGGGAAAAATGTGCTGGTCGAAAAACCGTTTACTCCGACGCTTGCCCAGGCGAAAGAACTTTTTGCGCTGGCGAAAAGTAAAGGGCTGACCGTCACGCCGTATCAGAATCGTCGCTTTGATTCCTGTTTTCTGACGGCGAAAAAAGCGATTGAAAGCGGCAAGCTGGGAGAGATTGTTGAAGTGGAAAGCCATTTTGACTATTACCGCCCAGTGGCAGAAACCAAACCTGGACTGCCGCAGGATGGCGCGTTCTATGGCCTTGGTGTGCATACCCTCGACCAGATTATCTCGCTGTTCGGTCGCCCGGATCACGTCGCTTATGACATCCGCAGCCTGCGTAATAAAGCCAATCCTGACGACACCTTCGAAGCGCAGCTGTTTTATGGCGATCTAAAAGCCATCGTCAAAACCAGCCATCTGGTGAAAATCGATTATCCGAAATTTATCGTTCACGGGAAGAAAGGTTCGTTTATTAAATACGGTATCGACCAGCAGGAAACCAGCCTGAAGGCTAACATTATGCCGGGCGAACCGGGATTCGCGGCGGATGATTCGGTCGGTGTGCTGGAGTATGTCAATGACGAGGGCGTGACGGTCAGAGAAGAGATGAAGCCAGAGATGGGCGATTATGGGCGCGTTTATGATGCGTTGTATCAAACCATCACCAACGGTGCACCAAATTACGTCAAGGAATCTGAAGTTCTTACCAATCTGGAAATCCTTGAACGCGGATTTGAGCAAGCCTCTCCCTCCACAGTGACTCTTGCGAAGTAAGTTTGATGACCTCTCGAATAGTTCAATTTTTTTGAACAGAGGGGTCAATTTTCACCCTCTATCATCCCAGGCGGATCGGGTCCACACTAAGCCCATCGAAATCATTCAGGGGGCGAATACAAATGATCTACTTACGCAAAGCAAATGAACGTGGTCATGCAAATCATGGCTGGCTGGACTCCTGGCATACTTTCTCTTTTGCCAACTATTACGACCCGAACTTTATGGGCTTCTCCGCGCTGCGCGTGATTAACGACGACGTGATTGAAGCAGGGCAGGGCTTCGGCACTCACCCGCATAAAGATATGGAAATTTTGACCTACGTGCTGGAAGGTACTGTTGAGCATCAGGACAGCATGGGCAATAAAGAGCAGGTTCCGGCGGGAGAGTTCCAGATTATGAGTGCGGGTACGGGTATTCGTCACTCAGAGTACAACCCAAGCAGCACCGAGCGTCTGCATCTGTATCAGATCTGGATCATGCCAGAAGAAAACGGTATTACGCCGCGTTATGAACAGCGTCGCTTCGATGCCGTACAGGGCAAACAACTGGTGCTCTCGCCGGATGCGCGTGATGGTTCATTGAAAGTGCATCAGGATATGGAGCTATACCGCTGGGCGCTGCTGAAAGATGAGCAGTCGGTGCATCAGATTGCCGCTGAACGCCGCGTCTGGATCCAGGTGGTGAAAGGTAATGTCACCATTAACGGCGTAAAAGCTTCGACCAGCGATGGTCTGGCAATCTGGGATGAGCAGGCAATCTCCATCCACGCTGACAGCGACAGCGAAGTGTTACTGTTCGATCTGCCGCCGGTTTAAAACTCAACGGCATCTTTGAAGCCTGCCTTTTTGCAGGCTTCCTTGCTCGCTCCGGTCGCGTGCTGATGTACGCTTCCGGGGTTTTGCCGCGTCGTTAGCACAATGCGATGCAATTGATTTAGTGTATATCTAATAATTGTAAACAAGCACTGTTTTCCCGGGGAAGGTTCTGATGCGTCCGTGTTAAACTAAGAGAATCTATCTCTTTTGTACCTTCAGGACGATGAAAAAGAAAAGACCCGTACTTCAGGATGTGGCTGACCGTGTTGGCGTGACCAAAATGACGGTCAGCCGTTTTTTACGCAACCCGGAGCAGGTTTCCGTCGCTCTACGTGGCAAGATTGCCGCCGCTCTTGATGAACTGGGTTATATTCCCAATCGCGCGCCCGATATCCTCTCTAATGCCACCAGCCGGGCGATTGGCGTCCTGTTACCTTCACTCACCAACCAGGTTTTCGCTGAAGTATTACGCGGTATCGAAAGCGTCACCGACGCACACGGTTATCAGACGATGCTGGCGCACTACGGTTATAAACCGGAAATGGAGCAAGAACGCCTCGAATCAATGCTTTCCTGGAATATCGACGGACTTATTCTCACCGAACGTACCCACACGCCCCGCACCTTAAAGATGATTGAAGTAGCGGGTATTCCGGTGGTGGAGCTGATGGACAGTAAGTCGCCGTGCCTCGATATCGCCGTCGGTTTTGATAACTTTGAAGCGGCACGCCAGATGACCACCGCCATTATTGCTCGCGGGCATCGTCACATTGCCTATCTCGGCGCACGCCTCGACGAACGTACTATCATCAAACAGAAGGGATATGAGCAGGCGATGCTGGATGCAGGCCTGGTGCCGTATAGCGTGATGGTCGAGCAATCTTCTTCTTACTCTTCCGGTATTGAACTGATTCGCCAGGCGCGGCGGGAATATCCGCAGTTGGATGGCGTATTTTGTACTAATGATGACCTGGCGGTCGGCGCGGCGTTTGAATGTCAGCGTCTGGGGCTGAAAGTTCCTGACGATATGGCGATTGCCGGTTTCCACGGTCATGACATTGGTCAGGTGATGGAGCCACGGCTGGCGAGCGTGCTGACGCCGCGTGAGCGGATGGGCAGCATTGGCGCTGAGCGCCTGCTGGCGCGTATTCGTGGCGAATCTGTGACACCGAAAATGTTAGATTTAGGTTTCACCTTGTCACCGGGCGGATCTATTTAAGCTCACAAATTTGAAGTAGCTCACACTTATACACTTAAGGCACGGATGGATATTGCTTCTGTTTTTGTCCGGCTGGACAATGTTACCGATAACAGTTACCCGTAACATTTTCTGATTCTTGTATTGTGGGGGCACCACTTTGAGCACGACTAACCATGATCACCACATTTACGTCTTGATGGGCGTATCGGGCAGCGGCAAATCTGCAGTCGCCAGTGAAGTGGCGCATCAACTTCATGCCGCGTTTCTTGATGGCGATTTCCTCCATCCGCGCTGCAATATCGAAAAAATGGCGTCTGGCGAACCGCTGAATGACGACGATCGCAAACCGTGGTTACAGGCGCTTAACGACGCCGCGTTTGCCATGCAGCGCACCAATAAAGTGTCGCTGATCGTCTGTTCTGCACTGAAAAAGCACTATCGCGACCTGCTGCGTGAAGGTAATCCGAATCTCTCTTTCATCTACCTGAAAGGCGATTTTGATGTAATTGAAAGCCGTCTGAAAGCGCGCAAAGGCCATTTCTTTAAAACCCAAATGCTGGTGACGCAGTTTGAAACGCTGCAGGAGCCGGGTGCGGACGAAACCGATGTACTGGTGGTGGATATCGATCAACCGCTGGAAGGTGTTGTGGCAAGCACCATTGAGGTTATTAATAAAGGCAAATAAGTAGTGACTACATTAACGCTTGTTTTAACAGCAGTAGGGTCTGTTTTACTGCTGCTGTTTTTAGTCATGAAGGCGCGTATGCACGCTTTCCTGGCTTTGATGGTGGTGTCTATGGGGGCTGGACTTTTTTCCGGTATGCCGCTCGATAAAATCGCAGCGACGATGGAAAAAGGGATGGGAGGCACCCTCGGCTTCCTGGCGGTAGTTGTCGCCCTGGGAGCCATGTTTGGCAAGATCCTACATGAAACCGGCGCAGTCGATCAGATTGCCGTCAAAATGCTCAAATCCTTCGGTCACAGTCGTGCGCATTATGCCATTGGCCTTGCGGGCCTGGTTTGTGCGCTACCACTGTTCTTTGAAGTGGCGATTGTCCTGCTGATTAGCGTTGCTTTCTCAATGGCGCGCCATACCGGCACGAACCTGGTGAAGCTGGTTATCCCGTTATTCGCGGGTGTGGCGGCAGCAGCGGCGTTCTTACTACCGGGGCCAGCGCCAATGCTGCTGGCATCGCAGATGAACGCTGACTTTGGCTGGATGATCCTGATTGGCCTGTGTGCGGCAATCCCGGGAATGATTGTTGCCGGGCCGCTGTGGGGTAATTTCATCAGCCGCTACGTGGAGCTGCATATTCCTGACGATATCAGCGAACCGCATCTCGGCGAAGGCAAAATGCCGTCCTTCGGATTCAGCCTGTCGCTGATCCTGCTGCCGCTGGTGCTGGTGGGGCTGAAAACCATTGCCGCGCGTTTTGTGCCGGAAGGCTCTACCGCTTACGAATGGTTCGAGTTTATCGGTCATCCGTTTACCGCAATTCTGGTCGCTTGCCTGGTAGCAATTTACGGCCTGGCGATGCGTCAGGGTATGCCGAAAGACAAAGTGATGGAGATTTGCGGTCACGCGCTGCAACCGGCGGGGATTATTCTGCTGGTGATTGGTGCAGGCGGCGTGTTCAAACAGGTGCTGGTTGACTCTGGCGTAGGTCCGGCGCTGGGCGAAGCGTTAACCGGCATGGGCCTGCCGATTGCCATCACCTGCTTCGTGCTGGCAGCTGCAGTGCGCATCATTCAGGGTTCTGCCACCGTTGCCTGTTTAACGGCGGTAGGGCTGGTGATGCCGGTTATTGAACAGCTGAACTACTCCGGTGCGCAAATGGCGGCGCTGTCGATTTGTATCGCCGGTGGTTCGATTGTTGTCAGCCACGTTAACGACGCCGGTTTCTGGTTGTTCGGTAAATTTACCGGCGCGACTGAAGCCGAAACGCTGAAAACCTGGACCATGATGGAAACCATCCTCGGTACTGTCGGTGCCATCGTTGGGATGATTGCGTTCCAGCTGTTGAGTTAAGTTTGTTCGCCCGGTAGTTGTGACGCTACCGGGCTCTTTTCGAAAAACTCTCCTCGTTACCCCTTCATCCACATTCGAATGCCGTCGAGGAACATCTGAGTTGCCATCATCACCAGAATCAATCCCATCAGGCGTTCAAGTGCATTCACCCCTTTCTCGCCCAGCAGACGTAAAAATAGCGAAGACTGTAGCAGGATGACAAAGGTGCCACCCCAGGCCAGCAGCAGAGCAATTACCAGATGTCCCATCTGATTCGGATACTGATGAGACAACAACATCAGCGTGGCGAGAATAGTCGGCCCGGCGACTAACGGAATTGCCAACGGCACGATAAACGGCTCTTCACCTGCCGGAAGCCCGCTGCTATTTCCTGAAGCACTGGGGAAAATCATCTTAATGGCGATCAGAAACAGAATGATGCCGCCAGAAATGGAGACGGTTTCTGCCCGCAGGCTAAGAAATGCCAGAATTTTCTCACCCGCAAACAGGAACACCAGCATCACCAGGAGAGCAATAAGCAACTCTCGCACCATGATTGCCCGCCGTCTTTTCGGTTCAGTATGTTTCAGTACGGACATGAAAATAGGTAGGTTTCCGAGCGGATCCATAATCAGGATCAATAAAACTGCTGCAGAAATGATTTCATTCATAACTCAAATTCCCTGATAATTGCCGCGGACTTTCTGCGTGCTAACAAAGCAGGTGATCTGGAGGCGCTAAAGGCCCTCGATATCATTGTGACCTGTCAGGGCGGCGATTATACCAACGAAATCTATCCAAAGCTTCGTGAAAGCGGATGGCAAGGTTACTGGATTGACGCAGCATCATCTCTGCGCATGAAAGATGACGCCATCATCATTCTTGACCCCGTCAATCAGGACGTTATTACCGACGGATTAAATAATGGCATCAGGACTTTTGTTGGCGGTAACTGTACCGTAAGCCTGATGTTGATGTCGTTGGGTGGTTTATTCGCCAATGATCTTGTTGATTGGGTATCCGTTGCAACCTACCAGGCCGCTTCCGGCGGTGGTGCGCGACATATGCGTGAGTTATTAACCCAGATGGGCCATCTGTATGGCCATGTGGCAGATGAACTCGCGACCCCGTCCTCTGCTATTCTCGATATCGAACGCAAAGTCACAACTTTAACCCGTAGCGGTGAGCTGCCGGTGGATAACTTTGGCGTGCCGCTGGCGGGTAGCCTGATTCCGTGGATCGACAAACAGCTCGATAACGGTCAGAGCCGCGAAGAGTGGAAAGGGCAGGCGGAAACCAACAAGATCCTCAACACATCTTCCGTAATTCCGGTAGATGGTTTATGTGTGCGTGTCGGGGCATTGCGCTGCCACAGCCAGGCATTCACTATTAAATTGAAAAAAGATGTGTCTATTCCGACCGTGGAAGAACTACTGGCTGCGCACAATCCGTGGGCGAAAGTCGTTCCGAACGATCGGGAAATCACTATGCGTGAGCTAACCCCAGCTGCCGTTACCGGCACGCTGACCACGCCGGTAGGCCGTCTGCGTAAGCTGAATATGGGGCCGGAGTTCCTGTCAGCCTTTACTGTGGGCGACCAGCTGCTGTGGGGGGCCGCGGAGCCGCTGCGTCGGATGCTTCGTCAACTGGCGTAATCTTTATTCATTAAATCTGGGGCGCGATGCCGCCCCTGTTAGTGCGTAATACAGGAGTAAGCGCAGATGTTTCATGATTTACCGGGAGTTAAATAGAGCATTGGCTATTCTTTAAGGGTGGCTGAATACATGAGTATTCACAGCCTTACCTGAAGTGAGGACGACGCAGAGAGGATGCACAGAGTGCTGCGCCGTTCAGGTCAAAAAAATGTCACAACCAGAAGTCAAAAATCCAGTTGGATGGGGTGACACAATAAAACAGGAAGACAAGCATGTCCGATCGTATCGATAGAGACGTGATTAACGCGCTAATTGCAGGCCATTTTGCGGATCCTTTTTCCGTACTGGGGATGCATAAAACCACCGCGGGACTGGAAGTCCGTGCCCTTTTACCCGACGCTACCGATGTGTGGGTGATTGAACCGAAAACCGGGCGCAAACTCGCAAAACTGGAGTGTCTCGACTCACGTGGATTCTTTAGCGGCGTCATTCCGCGGCGTAAGAATTTTTTCCGCTATCAGTTGGCTGTTGTCTGGCATGGTCAGCAAAACCTGATTGATGATCCTTACCGTTTTGGTCCGCTAATCCAGGAAATGGATGTCTGGCTATTATCTGAAGGTACGCATCTGCGCCCATATGAAACCTTAGGCGCGCATGCAGATACTATGGATGGCGTCACGGGTACGCGTTTTTCTGTCTGGGCTCCAAACGCCCGCCGGGTCTCGGTAGTCGGTCAATTCAACTACTGGGACGGTCGCCGTCACCCGATGCGCCTGCGTAAAGAGAGCGGCATCTGGGAACTGTTTATCCCTGGGGCGCATAACGGTCAGCTCTATAAATACGAGATGATTGATGCCAATGGCAACTTGCGTCTGAAGTCCGACCCTTATGCTTTCGAAGCGCAAATGCGCCCGGAAACCGCGTCTCTTATTTGCGGGCTGCCGGAAAAGGTAGTGCAGACTGAAGAGCGCAAAAAGGCAAATCAGTTTGATGCGCCAATCTCTATTTATGAAGTTCACCTGGGCTCCTGGCGTCGCCACACCGACAACAATTTCTGGTTGAGCTACCGCGAGCTGGCTGATCAACTGGTGCCTTATGCTAAATGGATGGGCTTTACCCACCTCGAACTGCTGCCCATTAACGAGCATCCGTTCGATGGCAGTTGGGGTTATCAGCCAACCGGCCTGTATGCACCGACCCGCCGTTTTGGTACCCGCGACGACTTCCGTTATTTCATTGATGCCGCACACGCAGCTGGTCTGAACGTGATTCTCGACTGGGTGCCAGGCCACTTCCCGACCGATGACTTTGCGCTTGCCGAATTTGATGGCACGAACTTGTATGAACACAGCGATCCGCGCGAAGGCTACCATCAGGACTGGAATACGCTGATCTACAACTATGGTCGCCGTGAAGTCAGTAACTTCCTTGTCGGTAATGCACTTTACTGGATCGAACGTTTTGGTATTGATGCGCTGCGCGTCGATGCGGTGGCATCAATGATTTATCGCGACTACAGCCGCAAAGAGGGGGAGTGGATCCCGAACGAATTTGGCGGGCGCGAGAATCTTGAAGCGATTGAATTCTTGCGTAATACCAACCGTATTCTTGGTGAGCAGGTTTCCGGTGCGGTGACAATGGCGGAAGAGTCTACCGATTTCCCTGGCGTTTCTCGTCCGCAGGACATGGGCGGTCTGGGCTTCTGGTACAAGTGGAATCTCGGCTGGATGCATGACACCCTGGACTACATGAAGCTCGACCCGGTTTATCGTCAGTATCATCACGATAAACTGACCTTCGGGATGCTCTACAACTACACTGAAAACTTCGTCCTGCCGTTGTCGCATGATGAAGTGGTCCACGGTAAAAAATCGATTCTCGACAGGATGCCAGGCGACGCATGGCAGAAATTCGCTAACTTGCGCGCGTACTATGGCTGGATGTGGGCATTCCCGGGCAAGAAACTGCTGTTCATGGGGAACGAATTTGCCCAGGGCCGCGAGTGGAACCATGACGCCAGCCTCGACTGGCATCTGTTGGAAGGCGGCGATAACTGGCACCACGGTGTCCAGCGTCTGGTGCGCGATCTGAACCTCACCTACCGCCACCATAAAGCGATGCATGAACTGGATTTTGACCCGTACGGTTTTGAATGGCTGGTGGTGGATGACAAAGAACGCTCGGTGCTGATCTTTGTGCGTCGCGATAAAGAGGGTAACGAAATCATCGTTGCCAGTAACTTTACTCCGGTGCCGCGTCATGATTATCGCTTCGGCATTAACCAGCCGGGTAAATGGCGTGAGATCCTCAATACCGATTCCATGCACTATCACGGCAGTAATGCAGGCAATGGCGGCACGGTACACAGCGATGAGATTGCCAGCCATGGTCGTCAGCATTCACTGAGCCTGACGCTACCACCGCTGGCCACTATCTGGCTGGTTCGGGAGGCAGAATGACACAACTCGCCATTGGCAAACCCGCACCCCTCGGCGCGCATTACGACGGTCAGGGCGTCAACTTCACACTTTTCTCCGCTCATGCCGAGCGGGTAGAACTGTGTATCTTTGACGCCAATGGCCAGGAACATCGCTATGACTTGCCAGGGCACAGTGGCGACATTTGGCACGGTTATCTGCCGGATGCGCGCCCGGGTTTGCGTTATGGTTATCGCGTTCATGGCCCCTGGCGACCCGCCGAGGGACATCGCTTTAACCCGGCGAAGTTGTTGATTGATCCTTGCGCGCGGCAAATTGACGGGGAGTTTAAAGATAACCCGCTGCTGCACGCAGGTCATAATGAACCTGACTATCGCGACAACGCCGCCATTGCGCCGAAATGTGTAGTGGTGGTTGATCACTATGACTGGGAGGATGATGCCCCGCCGCGCACGCCGTGGGGCAGCACTATCATTTATGAAGCCCATGTCAAAGGATTAACGTATCTGCACCCGGAGATCCCGGTCGATATCCGCGGCACTTATAAAGCCCTGGGGCATCCGGTGATGATCAACTATTTGAAACAGTTGGGCATTACTGCGCTGGAGTTGCTGCCGGTGGCACAATTTGCCAGCGAACCACGCCTGCAACGTATGGGGTTAAGTAACTACTGGGGCTATAACCCGGTAGCGATGTTTGCGCTGCATCCGGCGTATGCCTGCTCGCCAGAAACGGCGCTGAATGAGTTTCGCGATGCAATCAAAGCACTGCATAAAGCGGGTATCGAAGTCATTCTTGATATCGTGCTTAACCATAGTGCGGAACTGGACCTCGACGGTCCGTTATTCTCTCTGCGTGGGATCGACAACCGTAGCTATTATTGGATAAGAGAAGACGGTGATTATCACAATTGGACAGGCTGTGGCAACACGCTCAATTTGAGTCATCCGGCGGTGGTGGATTATGCCAGCGCCTGCCTGCGTTATTGGGTAGAAACCTGCCACGTCGATGGTTTCCGTTTTGATCTGGCGGCAGTCATGGGCCGTACGCCTGAGTTCCGTCAGGATGCTCCGTTGTTTACCGCAATTCAGAACTGCCCGGTGCTCTCGCAGGTGAAGTTAATTGCCGAACCGTGGGATATTGCGCCTGGTGGTTATCAGGTGGGAAATTTCCCGCCACTGTTTGCTGAGTGGAACGATCATTTCCGTGATGCTGCCCGTCGTTTCTGGCTGCATTATGATTTGCCTCTGGGGGCGTTTGCCGGGCGTTTTGCTGCCTCCAGCGATGTTTTTAAACGTAATGGTCGTCTGCCGAGTGCTGCGATTAATCTCGTCACCGCGCATGACGGTTTTACGCTTCGCGACTGCGTTTGCTTCAACCATAAACACAATGAAGCAAACGGAGAAGAAAATCGCGACGGGACCAACAACAATTACAGTAACAATCATGGTAAAGAAGGATTAGGCGGTACTCTTGACCTGGTTGAACGGCGGCGCGACAGCATTCACGCCCTGTTAACAACGTTGTTGCTCTCCCAGGGTACGCCGATGTTACTGGCCGGTGACGAACATGGTCATAGCCAGCATGGCAATAACAATGCCTACTGTCAGGATAATCAATTAACCTGGTTGGACTGGTCGCAGGCAAGCAGTGGTTTAACCGCATTTACCGCCGCGTTAATCCATCTGCGCAAGCGCATTCCCGCTTTGGTGGAGAATCGCTGGTGGGAAGAAGGCGACGGCAATGTCCGTTGGCTAAATCGATATGCTCAACCTTTAAGCACGGATGAGTGGCAAAACGGGCCGAAACAGCTGCAAATTCTGCTCTCGGATCGCTTTTTGATCGCAATTAACGCCACGCTTGAGGTAACAGAGATTGTTTTACCTGCTGGGGAGTGGCACGCCATTCCCCCATTCGCTGGAGAGGATAACCCAGTGATTACGGCTGTCTGGCAGGGACCTGCACACGGATTGTGTGTGTTCCAGAGATGATAAAAAAGGAGTTAGTCATGGTTAGTTTAGAGAAGAACGATCACTTAATGTTGGCGCGCCAGCTGCCATTGAAATCTGTTGCCCTGATACTGGCGGGAGGACGTGGTACCCGCCTGAAGGATTTAACCAATAAGCGAGCAAAACCGGCCGTACACTTCGGCGGTAAGTTCCGCATTATCGACTTTGCACTGTCTAACTGCATCAACTCCGGGATCCGTCGTATGGGCGTGATCACCCAGTACCAGTCCCATACTCTGGTGCAGCACATTCAGCGCGGCTGGTCATTCTTCAATGAAGAAATGAACGAGTTTGTCGATCTGTTGCCAGCGCAGCAGAGAATGAAAGGGGAAAACTGGTATCGCGGCACCGCAGATGCGGTCACGCAAAACCTCGACATTATTCGCCGTTACAAAGCGGAATATGTGGTGATCCTGGCGGGCGACCATATCTACAAGCAAGACTACTCGCGTATGCTTATCGACCACGTCGAAAAAGGCGCACGTTGCACCGTCGCTTGTATGCCTGTACCGATTGAAGAAGCCTCCGCATTTGGCGTTATGGCGGTTGATGAGAACGATAAAATTATCGAATTCGTTGAAAAACCCGCTAACCCGCCGTCAATGCCGAACGATCCGAGCAAATCTCTGGCGAGCATGGGTATCTACGTCTTTGACGCCGACTATCTGTATGAACTGCTGGAAGAAGACGATCGCGATGAGAACTCCAGCCACGACTTTGGTAAAGATTTGATTCCCAAAATCACCGAAGCCGGTCTGGCCTATGCGCACCCGTTCCCGCTCTCTTGCGTACAATCCGACCCGGATGCCGAGCCGTACTGGCGCGATGTGGGTACGCTTGAAGCTTACTGGAAAGCGAACCTCGATCTGGCATCAGTGGTGCCGGAACTGGATATGTACGATCGCAATTGGCCAATTCGTACCTACAATGAATCATTACCGCCAGCGAAATTCGTGCAAGATCGCTCCGGTAGCCACGGGATGACCCTTAACTCACTGGTTTCCGGCGGTTGTGTGATCTCCGGTTCGGTGGTGGTGCAGTCCGTTCTGTTCTCGCGCGTTCGCGTGAATTCATTCTGCAACATTGATTCCGCCGTATTGTTACCGGAAGTATGGGTAGGTCGCTCGTGCCGTCTGCGCCGCTGCGTCATTGATCGTGCTTGTGTTATTCCGGAAGGCATGGTGATTGGTGAAAACGCAGAGGAAGATGCACGTCGTTTCTATCGTTCAGAAGAAGGCATCGTGCTGGTAACGCGCGAAATGCTACGGAAGTTAGGGCATAAACAGGAGCGATAATGCAGGTTTTACATGTATGTTCAGAGATGTTCCCGCTGCTTAAAACCGGCGGTCTGGCTGATGTTATTGGGGCATTACCCGCAGCACAAATCGCAGACGGCGTTGACGCTCGCGTACTGTTGCCTGCATTTCCCGATATTCGCCGTGGCGTAACCGATGCGCAGGTGGTATCTCGCCGTGATACCTTCGCTGGGCATATCACGCTGTTGTTCGGCCATTACAACGGGGTTGGCATTTACCTGATTGACGCGCCGCATCTCTATGATCGTCCGGGAAGCCCGTATCACGATACCAACTTATTTGCCTACACTGACAACGTATTGCGTTTTGCGCTGTTGGGGTGGGTTGGGGCAGAAATGGCCAGCGGGCTTGACCCATTCTGGCGCCCTGATGTGGTGCATGCGCACGACTGGCATGCGGGCCTTGCGCCTGCGTATCTGGCGGCGCGTGGGCGTCCGGCGAAGTCGGTGTTTACTGTGCACAACCTGGCCTATCAAGGCATGTTTTATGCACATCACATGAATGACATTCAATTGCCATGGTCATTCTTTAATATTCATGGGCTGGAATTCAACGGACAAATCTCTTTCCTGAAGGCTGGTCTGTACTATGCCGATCATATTACGGCGGTCAGCCCGACCTACGCTCGCGAGATCACCGAACCGCAGTTTGCCTACGGTATGGAAGGTCTGTTGCAGCAGCGTCACCGTGAAGGGCGTCTTTCCGGCGTACTAAACGGCGTGGACGAAAAAATCTGGAGTCCAGAGACGGACTTACTGTTGGCCTCGCGTTACACCCGCGATACGTTGGAAGATAAAGCGGAGAATAAGCGCCAGTTACAAATCGCAATGGGGCTTAAGGTTGACGATAAAGTGCCGCTTTTTGCAGTGGTGAGCCGTCTGACCAGCCAGAAAGGTCTCGACCTGGTGCTGGAAGCCTTACCAGGCCTTCTGGAGCAGGGCGGACAGCTGGCGCTACTCGGCGCGGGTGATCCGGTGTTGCAGGAAGGTTTCCTTGCCGCGGCCGCGGAATATCCCGGACAAGTGGGCGTTCAGATTGGCTATCACGAAGCATTTTCGCATCGCATTATGGGCGGCGCGGACGTCATTCTGGTGCCCAGCCGTTTTGAACCGTGCGGCTTAACGCAACTTTATGGATTGAAGTACGGTACGCTGCCGTTAGTGCGGCGCACCGGTGGGCTTGCTGATACGGTTTCTGACTGTTCTCTTGAGAACCTTGCAGATGGCGTCGCCAGTGGGTTTGTCTTTGAAGATAGTAATGCCTGGTCGCTGTTACGGGCTATTCGACGTGCTTTTGTACTGTGGTCCCGTCCTTCACTGTGGCGGTTTGTGCAACGTCAGGCTATGGCAATGGATTTTAGCTGGCAGGTCGCGGCGAAGTCGTACCGTGAGCTTTACTATCGCTTGAAATAGTTTTCAGGAAACGCCTATATGAATGCTCCGTTTACATATTCATCGCCCACGCTTAGCGTAGAAGCTCTTAAGCATTCTATCGCTTACAAGCTGATGTTTACGATTGGCAAGGACCCGGTCGTCGCCAATAAACATGAATGGCTGAACGCAACATTATTTGCTGTGCGCGATCGTCTCGTGGAGCGCTGGTTACGTTCAAACCGTGCCCAGTTGTCGCAAGAAACGCGTCAGGTTTACTACCTGTCGATGGAATTTTTGATTGGCCGTACGCTTTCCAACGCCATGTTGTCGCTAGGAATTTACGAAGATGTACAGGGCGCACTGGAAGCGATGGGATTAAATCTCGAAGAGCTGATTGATGAAGAAAATGACCCGGGCCTCGGTAACGGTGGTCTGGGACGTCTGGCGGCTTGCTTCCTCGATTCTCTGGCGACGTTAGGGTTGCCGGGGCGTGGTTACGGTATCCGTTATGATTACGGTATGTTTAAGCAGAACATCGTTAACGGTAGCCAGAAAGAGTCGCCAGACTACTGGCTGGAATACGGTAACCCGTGGGAATTCAAACGCCACAACACGCGCTATAAAGTCCGTTTTGGTGGTCGCATTCAGCAGGAAGGTAAAAAAACGCGCTGGATCGAAACCGAAGAGATTCTGGGAGTGGCTTACGATCAGATTATCCCAGGTTACGACACCGACGCGACCAACACGCTGCGTTTGTGGAGTGCGCAAGCCAGTAGCGAAATTAACCTCGGTAAATTCAACCAGGGTGACTACTTCGCGGCAGTGGAAGATAAAAACCACTCCGAGAACGTATCCCGCGTACTGTATCCGGACGACTCCACCTACTCCGGGCGTGAACTGCGTCTGCGTCAGGAATATTTCCTGGTTTCTTCGACCATCCAGGACATTTTAAGTCGCCATTATCAGTTGCATAAAACCTACGATAACCTGGCGGATAAAATCGCGATTCACCTCAACGACACCCACCCGGTGTTGTCGATTCCTGAGATGATGCGTCTGCTGATTGATGAGCATCAATTTAGTTGGGACGACGCATTTGAAGTGTGTTGTCAGGTCTTCTCCTACACCAACCACACGCTAATGAGCGAGGCGCTGGAAACCTGGCCGGTTGATATGCTGGGTAAAATTCTGCCGCGTCACCTGCAGATCATCTTTGAAATTAACGACTATTTCCTGAAAACCTTGCAGGAACAGTATCCGAACGATACCGACCTGCTGGGACGGGCGTCGATCATTGATGAATCCAACGGTCGTCGCGTGCGTATGGCCTGGCTGGCGGTTGTGGTGAGCCACAAGGTTAACGGTGTATCAGAATTACACTCTAACCTGATGGTGCAGTCGCTGTTTGCTGATTTTGCGAAAATCTTCCCTGGACGTTTTACCAATGTCACCAATGGTGTGACCCCGCGTCGCTGGTTAGCGGTAGCGAACCCATCGCTTTCAGCCGTTCTGGACGAACACCTGGGCCGTAACTGGCGCACCGACCTTAGTTTGCTGAGTGAGCTGCAACAGCACTGTGATTTTCCGATGGTCAACCATGCAGTGCATCAGGCGAAGCTGGATAACAAAAAACGTCTGGCGGAGTATATCGCCCAGCAGCTGAATGTGGTGGTAAATCCGAAAGCGCTGTTCGATGTGCAAATCAAACGTATTCACGAATACAAACGTCAATTGATGAATGTGTTGCACGTGATCACCCGCTATAACCGCATCAAGGCCGACCCGGATGCGAAGTGGGTACCGCGCGTGAATATTTTTGGCGGTAAGGCGGCTTCAGCCTATTACATGGCGAAGCACATTATCCATTTGATCAATGACGTAGCGAAAGTGATCAACAACGATCCGCAGATTGGCGACAAGCTGAAAGTCGTGTTCATCCCGAACTACAGCGTTAGCCTGGCACAGTTGATCATTCCGGCGGCCGATCTATCTGAACAGATTTCTCTGGCAGGGACGGAAGCTTCCGGCACCAGTAATATGAAGTTTGCACTTAACGGCGCGCTGACTATCGGTACGCTGGACGGTGCGAACGTCGAGATGCTGGATCATGTCGGTGCTGACAATATCTTTATCTTTGGTAACACTGCGGAAGAAGTGGAAGAACTGCGTCGTCAGGGCTACAAACCGCGTGAATACTACGAGAAAGATGAGGAGCTGCATCAGGTGCTGACGCAAATCGGCAGCGGTGTATTCAGTCCGGAAGAACCGGGGCGCTATCGCGATCTGGTTGATTCGTTGATCAACTTCGGCGATCACTACCAGGTACTGGCGGATTATCGCAGCTATGTCGATTGTCAGGATAAAGTCGACGAACTTTACGAGCTTCAGGAAGAGTGGACCGCAAAAGCGATGCTGAACATTGCCAATATGGGCTACTTCTCTTCTGATCGTACAATCAAAGAGTACGCTGATCATATCTGGCATATTGATCCAGTGAGATTGTAAGTTCACTAAAAAATAGAACGGGGCCAAATCGGTCCCGTTTTTTTTCGCCTTTATTTCGGAGAAGTGTCCAGAGGGGCAAGGGGACTCGGGGGAGTATAATTTCGCCATTCAGAAAGAATGGAAAGAATAATGCAAAACAGAAAATGGATTTTGACCTCGCTGATAATGACTTTTTTCGGCATCCCCATACTGGCGCAATTTTTGGCAGCGGTTATTGCCATGCTGGGGGCCGGGCTTGCCGCTATTCTTGAGGCTTGCAATTTACTCTTTACGCCAACAATTTATCTTCTACTCAACGTCTTTATGCTGACGCTGGGGGCGATAATCCTATTTTTCTCTGGTCGCGTGTGGGCCGGTGATAGCGCACCAGAAAACAGAGAAATAGCCGTCTGGCGGCAATGCTTTTTTCTTTTACCTGCACTGTTAACTCTGGTTGGCTGGATAATCACGCTACATCTGGCAGATTATCAATTTCGCCAGCTGGGAGCGGGTTGGTTGGCAGATCTGATTCTCCCCTGGCTGGGCGTATTGTTAGTCTCATTAGTCGGAGGTGAGTTCTGGTGGATAGTCATTATACCCGTTGGTGCGCATATCAGTTTTTCGCTGGGGTATGGCTGGCCAACCAGACATCCTTTAACCGGCACGTACGGGTTACGTTGCCGTAATTCCCTCCTGTTTATCCTTCTCATGCTGGTTTTTGTCGCTGGTTATCAGGCTTATTTATATAAACAGCTTAATCCCGGCGTCGGTGTGCGTGAAAATATTGATACCTGGGCCTGGCGACCCGATAAACTCAATAATCAACTGACGCCACTGCGTGGTAAACCGCAAATTCAGTTTACACAAAACTGGCCGCGACTCGATGGTGCTACGGCGGCGTACCCAATTTATGCTTCTGCCTTTTATGCGTTGAGCGTTATACCGGAAGATTTCCACACCTGGGAATATCTGGAGAACTCTCGTACCCCCGATGCATATAACAGGATTGTTAAAGGTGATGCCGATATTATTTTTGTGGCGCAACCTTCCGGTGGGCAGAAAAAACGCGCAGAGGAATCGGGCGTCACTTTGAACTACACTCCTTTCGCCCGTGAAGCATTCGTTTTCATCGTCAATGCGGATAACCCGGTTAATTCCCTGACTGACCAACAGGTGCGTGACATCTTCAGTGGCGCAATTACCAACTGGCGTACTGTTGGCGGTAACGATCAGGAGATCCAGACCTGGCAACGCCCGGAAGACTCTGGCAGCCAGACAGTGATGCAATCGCAGGTCATGAAAAATGTCCGCATGATCTCGCCGCAGGAAACCGAAGTGGCAAGCATGATGGAGGGAATGATTAAAGTTGTTGCCGAATACCGTAATACAAACAACTCAATAGGCTACACCTTCCGCTATTACGCAACACAAATGAATGCCGATAAAAATATAAAACTGCTAGCTATTAACGGTATTGCACCGACTGCGGAAAATATTCGTAACGGCAAATATCCGTATATCGTCGATGCCTTTATGGTAACGCGGGAAAATACTACGTCAGAAACACAAAAACTGGTCGAATGGTTTTTAACGCCGCAGGGGCAGAGTCTGGTGGAAGATGTGGGTTATGTGCCGCTGTATCCAACAATGAAATAACGCTCGAGAGAAAGGAATCAGCGCAATGAATAAATTCACCGGTGTTTTACTATTAGGTACGGCGTTACTGGCGGGATGTGTCGACCGGGAAGGGTACTATAACAGCGTCAGGGAAGAAGAGAGTCATGGACTGACGTCTCTGCGGGGGCAACCTGAATTACGTTACAACGATGATTGGTCAAGATGGCCGAGAGTGTACGGCGCTACAGCCTTATACCCGCTGTATGCTTCCGCGTATTATGAATTAGTACCCGAGCCAAAAGATAAGGATCGAACCTCGCTGGCCTGGCAGGCGTATGGTTTGCAACAAACCCGAACAGCTGAAGCCTACGATAGTCTGATCAAGGGTACCGCGACGGTTATTTTTGTTGCACAACCGTCGGAAGGACAGAAAAAACGTGCAGAAGAAGCAGGCGTTAAACTGAAATATACCGCGTTTGCCCGCGAAGCCTTTGTCTTTATCGTTGATATCAAAAACCCGGTTAATTCACTTAGCGAACAGCAGGTCAAAGACATTTTTAGCGGTAAAGTGAGTCGCTGGAATAAAGTGGGCGGCGGTGACGAAAGTATAAAAGTCTGGCAGCGGCCAGAAGATTCTGGAAGCCAAACGGTTATGAAGGGACTGGTTATGCAAGATACTCCAATGCTGCCAGCCAAAAAATCCACTGTTATCGATCTTATGGGCGGTTTAATTACCGAAGTCGCCGACTACCAAAACACAACATCTTCCATTGGATACACCTTCCACTATTACGTCACACGTATGAATGACAATATGCTCAAAATGCGCAAACAGATCAAACTGCTAGCTATAAATGGCATTGCGCCTACAGAGGAAAATATCCGTAACGGCACTTATCCGTACATAATTGATGCTTATATGGTGACGCACGAAACCCCTGCGCTGGAAACGCAGAAATTCGTCGACTGGTTTTTAAGCCCGCAGGGACAGCAATTGGTAGAGGATGTGGGGTATGTGTCGCTGTATAAAACGTTATCAGATATTAAATAATAAAGTAAACAGGGGCAGATATGAAGATTTTATTACCTATCAGCAATGGATTACTCTTTCTTCCTGAGAGTAATGCTGCACACCAGAGTATTTCACCGCCTTTCCAGCATTACACATTAGCTTGTGATAGAGAGCAAATTAACCCCGGGATTAATTTATCTGAGTTGTTTGCAGATAACGGAAGCTCCAGTCAAATTTCTTATAGTGTAATAGTGCCAGCGGACATCAATAAAGTTACTATAGGTGATGATGAGCAAATCATCTGGGCAAGATCGAAAGGGTAAAAGTGACCTGGTATATATACATGAAACAAATAATAGAAAAAGCTTTAACGGTTTTGCTTATGATTTACGCCGGATCAGCAACTGCCGAAGGCAAAGTGAACGATTTATGCCACATAGGTAATCGCGTCTCTAAACTAGAGATTACAAATTATCCGCAGAGTTACACTTCGCCAGTTTCAATTGATGAAGGACGGCTGAATGAAATTTATAAATACAAGGTTGAAATCACTCACCTTTACGATAAAGAAAGTAAGAAAATTGTTGAGCTATTACAGATGGATTATGCTGAGCAAGAGGAAAATGTTGCTGATCTGAGGTGGCGCGTTAATATCACCTCATATCAAAATAAAAAGTGTGATATCTATTTTGATGGTTTTGGATTATGTGGAAAAATTAACGGTGAGAATGTCTGCTTCAGGCACAACGAAATGATACGATGGATAGAGTCCCATATTTCTGTGTTTCTACATAGCGTTAATGAATGAACGTTATGAAATAATGGATTTATCAACAAACCACTGACATTCTAAATGGCCTTGCACACTTTTTTATCATTTATTGCACGGATTTTGAATAGATATCATCTATAGGATAGTTTTATCCTGACAGTTTAAAGTGTCAGTTAATAATAAAGGACAACCAAATGGAATTAGTTGATACATTATTTGCACGCCTCGCCGGTACTGACCCCTTCACAGGTGTTGATATTACGATTGCCAACTGCAAATCGGCATACTGGGATGAAGGCATTGTTCAGCAACTCATTAACCAGGTCCTGGATGAAGGGGAAAAGTTCGTCGGTGCTGACGGTCTTGAGGGATTGCTTCGATATAATGTCACATTAAATATTGGCTTAACGTCTAGCAATGTATGGCCGGGATTTTCCCTCGATACCGCCACTATCAGTCGTCTTTGTGCCTGTGGTGCTGATTTTGGATTTGACCCCTATATCAGTGATGTACCAGATGTTCAATGTGACCTGAATACGACAAATGACTTCACCGTTCATTTTACGGCGATGCTAAACCCGGATGAGCGGGTGATCATAGCAAAGCGCCCGCTTAAAAAATGTGACTCCTGGATTGAGGATGTCTATATCTTTCAGGTCTTTAAAGATGCCTGGAAATTTCATAACGATAACAGTTTACGCGGATTTAGCGATAAGCAGGCCGAACTGAAACTCTACACGCGTCATTACTCAGTGGAAAATTGCGCAGAGGAAAGCTGTCGAGACTGCAATAGTTGCATTCGCCCCAGCTTTTCCCTTTCGCGTAGCGCCCTTATTCGCCTGAACGCGGCGAATGCTCGTTTTGTTTATCAACCGTTTATACGCGACCAGCGGGCGAGGGGGTAATTATGCAACCCAGTCCCGCTATGCAGAATATTATTGCCCATGCGTGGGAGATATTTCATTTTTATCCTGCACCGCAGCAGTTCAATATTTGCGTTCCTTGCTGTGTCAGCGAAGAGATGGCGCAGGCGTTACGGCAAACACCATTACGTCAATTAACCGTTGAAATGATATATGAATGGAACAGTAGCGCGAGGCCCTTTGAACAACAGAATGATGAGATCCGTTACTTGCTTCCGAGACTGCTGGAATTACTGGCTCACGGTCATTGTCCTGCCATTAATGAAGAGTTATGTCTGAAACGTATTGGCGCTATTTCCCTGGACACCTGGCATCCGGAGGAGCGTGATGTACTTACCGATTTTTCCCGCCAGTATATTCACGATCTATTACTTACCCCGACGTTGACCGATCTTGAATCTGCCTTCGTAATGTTTCATTTTGCCGGACTACCTATAACGGCCTTATTAGATGAGGCGCTGAACACGGGTGGCTATTGGTCCATCGCTTCGCTGGCCTATTTTTTGTATATCAAGCGTCCAAACGGTGAATTACGCAACGCTTTTATCTCACGCAAGCCGGATGGGGAAGTGATAACGCAGCAAATTAACGCCTGGATTACGCAATCATGCCATGCGCTGGCAGAACGCGCCGCGGCGGCGATTGAATGTTCGCCATCGCTTCCCGGCGGTGGACATACGGAGTACAGTGTTGACCTGAGCTACCTGATTGACGAAAGCCTTTGTGCGCTTGTTGATTATCAATTGCTGTGGACGATGGATCGTAATGAATAAGGAGATTCACAATGCAACCCAGCCCCGCCATGCAGGCATTAATTGAGCAGATATATTATATTTTTCGTCGTTATCCTGTGCCATCGAGATTTCATGTTTGTTGTCCTTACTGTTTTAGCGAAGAACAACAACAAGCCTTAAGAGGGGTTTCACTGCGTGCCATACCTTTTCCTTTATTACATGCCTGGGGAACAAGTATTGGCCCTAACCCACAAAATGATGATGAGATTCGCTATTTATTACCCAGATTGTTTGAATTTATTGCCCAAAGGCAATTTCCAGGCATTTATGAAGGCTGCTGTTTACAGAGAATAGCAGAGGCAGATAACCAGAACTGGCGAACGGATGAACTACAAATAATTAGCGATTTCGCCTATTTATA
The DNA here is from genome assembly GCF_009820115.1 of Escherichia sp. HH41S. Taxonomy (NCBI): domain Bacteria; kingdom Pseudomonadati; phylum Pseudomonadota; class Gammaproteobacteria; order Enterobacterales; family Enterobacteriaceae; genus Escherichia; species Escherichia sp. HH41S. The sequence continues at coordinate 91,234 of NZ_VNXE01000041.1, read as the reverse complement.
TATGCAGGATTGGGTGTCGGCTAAGGAGGTCGTGGAACTGGAAATAATATTAGAAATGTTTTATCGCGGTGGTATAAAGATTGAACCCTTACTTGACGCCATTATGTCCATTTCCGGTTACTGGCCGACGGCGTCTATGGCATGTTTGCTCTGGCGTAACAGTAAAGAATACGTCGAAAATAGCGATTTTGAGCAGAGTGATGATAATAAAACTATTACCACCCAAATCAATACCTGGGCTAGAAATAATCATCCTTTGCTGAAAGAAAGAGCGCGGCAAGCGATTGAGAACCCACTAAAACAGCCCGAACCAATGACAGAATATCAAGTCTGGGAAGACGACTGGATGATTGATGAGTGTTTATGCGCCATGTATGACGCATCATCCGAATCATCCGAATCATCCGAATCATCAGGACAATAAAGATGAATCAAATCAGACTTTATATTTATCCGCTATATCTCGGCTTTGTTATTGTGCCGTTGTTGGTGTGGCCGACGGTGGTTGCGCTGGTTGTTGTTGGTATCACACTGAGTTTTCTGATGGAGATGCTGTTCTCAAATTCGTTCATGCACAGGCGTATTTCCCTTCTGGAATTACAACTTGGGTTATTGGCTGAATATACGCTTTTGTTCTGCGCCATATGTTACGTTGGTTGGCAATTTGCTCGTATAACTCAATCTGAATTGAAAAGCAGACTGCATTGTTGGCTGGTATTTGCACCAGTTTATTTCTGGTTGCTCCTGTGGAATATCATTTTCTATGTCGCGCCAGCGAATATTGCGTTGCTGGAGAGTATGCGCAGTTTCTTTCTGACAGTTGTCTGGCTCCCACTGAATTTTTCGCCATTTTGGTCTCAACCGTGGATTGACTTTGTCGGTCCAATAAGCGCACAGCTTGGTTTTGCGTTGGGATATTATTGCCAGTGGCGTAGCAAAAATAGAAGCCAGATACGGAAGTGGAGTGAGTGGGGAACGTGCCTGAGTTTTGTTACGTTGGGTATGATGGCGTGGGCTTTGCGGTAATTCCCTGACTCAAAAAGTAGGTCAGATTGTTGACAAAGTGCGCTTTGTTCATGCCGGATGCGACATGAACGTCTTATTGGCCTACAAGACCATGCAAATTCAATATATTGCATAAGCCACGTAGGCCTGATAAGCGTAGCGCATCAGGCAGTTTTTTGTTTATCATCAGTCTCAGGTCAGATTGAAATCTGACCCGGCCACCTTACGTTAATTTACGACGCCAGCGACAACCTCTGCTGCGTATATTCCCCTAGCCACTGACTCACACGGGATTGTTGCTGCGCATTCAGCCACATGCCTTGTTTTGTGCGACGCCACAGGGCATCGTCGGCGCGGCGGACCCATTCGTGGTCGACCAGATATTTCAGCTCTGCTTCGTAAAACTCATGCCCGAAATCCTCCCCAAGATCGCCTATCGCCCCCGCATTGCCGAGCAGCAGCTCGCTGTTGCTGCCGTAAGTGCGCGCGTAGTGACGTGCCAGCGATTCAGTCAGGAACGGGTAACGGCGGCGCAGGCGGGCGGCATAATCGTCGCGATCGCCTTCAATGGCACCACCCGGCAGCACGCTCTCTTTCGTCCACGCCGGGCCAATGCCCTGATAATACGGCGTCAGTTTTTCCAGCGCGTGTTCCGCCAGTTTGCGGTAGGTGGTCAGCTTACCGCCGAATACCGATAACAGCGGAGCTTTGCCGTTTTCATCATGGATATCAAGGGTGTAATCACGGGTAATGGCCTGCGGCGAATCAGATTCATCATCACACAGCGGACGCACACCGGAGTAGGTCCAGACGATATCGTCCCGGCTTAACTGCTTTTTAAAGTGCGTGTTATACACTTTCAGCAGGTAATTGATTTCACTCTCTTCAATCTTCACCGCTTTCGGATCGCCTTTATACTCCACATCGGTGGTACCGATAATGGAAAACTCGTCCATCCACGGGATCACGAACACAATACGCTTATCTTCGTTTTGCAGAATGTAGGCCTGCTTTTGGGTATGCACGCGCGGCACCACAATATGGCTGCCTTTGATCAGGCGAATGCCATAAGGCGAAGGCAGATGCATCCCGTCGTCGAAGAACTGTTTCACCCACGGGCCGGTGGCGTTCACCAGACCGCGTGCCTGCCAGCTGTATTTTTTACCGGTATCAATATCTTCTGCTTCTACAATCCACAGGCCGTTTTCGCGGCGAGCAGAAGTGGCACGAGTCCGGGTAAGCACTTCACCGCCTTTACGCACCACCATCTGGGCGTTGGCGAGTACCAGACGGGCGTCGTCTACCCAACAGTCGGAATATTCGAATCCGCGCTTAATTTCCGGTTTTAACACTGAATTTGCGCCAAAACGCAAACCGGTTGATCCCGGCAGGCTGGTGCGTTTACCCAGATGATCGTACATAAACAGACCAATGCGAATCATCCACGCCGGGCGCAGATGCGGACGATGCGGCAGGCGAAAACGCATCGGGAAGGCGATATGCGGAGCCATTTTCAGTAGCACTTCACGTTCAGCCAGCGCCTCGCTGACCAGGCGGAATTCATAGTGCTCAAGGTAGCGCAGGCCACCGTGAATGAGTTTTGAACTGGCGGAAGAGGTCGCACAAGCGAGATCCTGCGCCTCCAGCATCAGCACGGATAAACCGCGTCCAGCGGCGTCTGCCGCGATACCAGCACCATTGATGCCGCCACCTATCACAATCAGATCTTTGGTTTCCATGCTGCCCTCATTCACTTTCGTTAAAGCTCATAAATGTTCGTTATCGAACATATTAGCAAAGAATCGCGCTTTAGGTAACATTGAAAAAACATTTTAGAGTGATATGTATAACATTATGGCGTTTATCTGCCGCTTCGACGTAAACTGTGCGGTAAATTTGCCCACTTGTTTGTAAAGAAAGAGAGACGCATGGATCAGTTCGAATGTATTAACGTTGCCGACGCGCACCAGAAGTTGCAGGAAAAAGAGGCGGTGCTGGTCGATATTCGCGATCCACAGAGTTTCGCTATGGGGCATGCGGTGCAGGCTTTCCATTTAACCAACGACACGCTGGGCGCGTTTATGCGTGATAACGACTTTGACACTCCGGTGATGGTGATGTGTTACCACGGTAATAGCAGCAAAGGCGCGGCGCAGTATCTGCTGCAACAGGGCTACGATGTGGTCTATAGCATTGATGGCGGCTTTGAAGCCTGGCAACGTCAGTTTCCCGCAGAGGTGGCGTACGGCGCGTAACGCTTTATACTGTCCCCTTTTGTGTGGAATAAGCGACAGCAACGATGTTGATGATTACCTCTTTTGCTAACCCCCGCGTGGCGCAGGCGTTTGTTGATTACATGGCGACGCAGGGTGTTATCCTCACGATTCAACAACATAACCAAAGCGATGTCTGGCTGGCGGATGAGTCCCAGGCCGAACGCGTGCGGGTGGAGCTGGCGCGTTTTCTCGAAAACCCGGCAGATCCGCGTTATCTGGCGGCCAGCTGGCAGGCGGGCCATACCGGCAGCGGCCTGCATTATCGCCGTTATCCCTTCTTTGCTGCCTTGCGTGAACGCGCAGGTCCGGTGACCTGGGTGATGATGATCGCCTGCGTGGTGGTGTTTATTGCCATGCAAATCCTTGGCGATCAGGAAGTAATGTTATGGCTGGCCTGGCCATTCGATCCGACACTGAAATTTGAGTTCTGGCGTTACTTCACTCATGCATTAATGCACTTCTCGCTGATGCATATCCTTTTTAACCTGCTCTGGTGGTGGTATCTCGGCGGTGCGGTGGAAAAACGTCTCGGTAGCGGTAAGCTAATTGTTATTACTCTGATTAGCGCCCTGTTAAGCGGCTATGTGCAGCAAAAATTCAGCGGGCCGTGGTTTGGCGGGCTTTCTGGCGTGGTGTATGCACTGATGGGTTACGTCTGGCTACGCGGCGAACGCGATCCGCAAAGTGGCATTTACCTGCAACGTGGGTTAATCATCTTTGCACTGATCTGGATTGTCGCCGGATGGTTTGATTTGTTTGGGATGTCGATGGCGAACGGAGCACACATCGCCGGGTTAGCCGTGGGTTTAGCGATGGCATTTGTTGATTCGCTCAATGCGCGAAAACGAAAATAATTCCAGGGATTTATAAATGAAACAAACACAACGTCACAACGGTATTATTGAACTGGTTAAACAGCAGGGTTATGTCAGCACCGAAGAACTGGTGGAACACTTCTCCGTCAGTCCGCAGACTATTCGTCGTGACCTCAACGAGCTGGCGGAGCAAAACCTGATCCTGCGTCACCATGGCGGCGCGGCACTGCCTTCCAGTTCGGTTAACACGCCGTGGCACGATCGTAAGGCCACCCAGACCGAAGAAAAAGAGCGTATTGCCCGCAAAGTGGCGGAGCAAATTCCTAACGGCTCGACGCTATTTATTGATATCGGCACCACGCCGGAAGCGGTGGCGCACGCGCTGCTTAATCACAACAATTTGCGCATTGTGACCAACAATCTCAACGTCGCTAACACGCTGATGGTAAAAGAAGATTTTCGCATCATTCTTGCAGGTGGCGAATTACGCAGCCGCGATGGTGGGATCATTGGCGAAGCGACGCTCGATTTTATCTCCCAGTTCCGCCTTGATTTCGGGATTCTGGGGATCAGCGGCATCGATAGCGACGGCTCGCTGCTGGAGTTCGATTACCATGAAGTTCGCACCAAACGCGCTATTATTGAGAACTCGCGCCACGTTATGCTGGTTGTCGATCACTCGAAATTTGGCCGTAATGCGATGGTCAATATGGGCAGCATCAGCATGGTCGATGCCGTCTACACCGACGCCCCGCCACCAGCGAGCGTGATGCAGGTGCTGACAGACCATCATATTCAGCTGGAGCTGTGCTGATCCTGCACGGCTTCCCACGTCAGACCAAAACGCGCCAGGTATTTGCGTAGCCGATCCGCGTCGTTGACGCTGGCTTTGCCCTGGCGCGAAACATCAAAGAGTTCACGCCCGGCAGCGGAAAGCGACTTTGCCTGACGGCAAACGACGATAACGTTTTCCAGTTGCATGCGGTCAAAGAGATCGATGTTTTCCGCTTCAGCGCCCAGTAGCTGTGTAAGCACGGAAGGGCGGCTATCCTGCCAGTTATAGCGCAGACGGTTTATCTCATCTTCTACGGTTTCAAGGGTGATACGCCCACTATCGGCAAACGTCGCCATGCGTGTGACGCTGGCAGAAAGTTCGCGAAAGTTACCGCGCCATGCTGCCTGAGATGATGTCGCAAAGGCCAGCCAGACGCGCCTCGCTTCGGTGTTAAAACGCACGCTGTCGCCGGTAAGTGAGGCGTGGCGCTCCACTTCATAATCCAGGTTAGGTTCAATATCTTCCTGGCGCTGGCGTAGCCCCGGCAGGGTGAAGGTCCAGAGATTAATCCGCGCGTACAGGTCTTCGCGAAATTTGCCTTCGGCAACCAGCTGGCGCAAATCGCGCACCGTTCCGGCGATCAGCTGAAAATCACTGCTCACCTGGCGATCGCTGCCAAACGGATAAAAGGTTTTCTCTTCAATGGCTTTCAGCAACATCGCCTGTTCGTCTGCGCCCAGTTCGCCAATCTCATCAAGAAACAACATGCCACCGTTGGCGCTGCGTAATAATCCTTCACGAGATTCCCGCGCCCCGGTGAACGCGCCTTTCACATGACCAAACAGCGCGGACATGGCGGTATCGCCACGCAGAGTGGCGCAGTTCACTTCCACAAACTCGCCGCTAAACTGATGCCGCGCCTGTTTTAACTCGAAGATGCGTCGTGCCAGAAACGACTTTCCCGCACCGGTTGGGCCGTTGAGCAGGATCGGCGCGCGGGATCTAATCGCCACTTTTTCGATCTGCTCAATCATGCGGTTGAAATGGGCGTTACGCGTGGCAATGCCGGATTTGAGGAAATCGAGGGTTTGCTGGCGTTCTTCGGCAAAGCGGCTGGCAATAGCGTTATAACGGCTTAAATCGAGATCGATAATCGTCACCGCACCAGGGCTGTTGGGCTGTTCTTTTTTACGCGGTGGCGAAGATTGTATTAACCTGGCGGGCAGGTAACGCGCTTCCGCCAGCAGAAACCAGCAAATCTGCGCGACGTGGGTACCGGTGGTGATGTGAATTAAATAGTCTTCTTTATCAGGTTCGAACGCGTAACCACGGGCGAAATCATGCAGGCAGGCGTAAACCTCCTCGAAATCCCACGGGTTATGCAGTTCAATCTCAACGCTCACCACTTCTGTTTCTGGCGAAACATTGGCGATATCGCGTTTAAGCGTTTCAAACAGCGAGCGTGAGCGGGCGTCGTGCAACAATTCCAGTCGATTGATGACTAACGATTCTTGCTGGCATAGACAGAGTGACGGACGCCATTTCGACCATCGCTGACTGCCGCGCCCGGCATAATCCAGTACGGTGCCGACAAAGCCAAAAGCCACTGTTTTACGCATCTTAGATATCCTTATAAAAGACGATATTTCATTATCGGCGAATTGGCTTTGCGGGAAATCTCCGTTTACGGACGTAAAGATTTAATCTATTAAAAACAATTAGTTAAGAAATTAATCTACTCATTTAATTTTCTGGCACGACGGTTGCAATTATCAGGACAGCAAACAACGAAAAGAGAAAAACAAAATGAATTACGAATTACTGACCACTGAAAATGTCCCGGTAAAAATGTGGACCAAAGGCGTACCGGTAGAAGACGATGCGCGTCAGCAACTGATAAATACGGCGAAGATGCCGTTTATTTTCAAACATATTGCGGTAATGCCTGATGTACATCTGGGTAAAGGTTCCACCATTGGTAGCGTGATCCCGACCAAAGGGGCGATTATTCCGGCGGCGGTGGGGGTAGATATCGGTTGTGGAATGAACGCACTGCGAACTGCGTTAACGGCGGCAGATCTGCCTGAAAACCTGGCGGAGCTGCGTCAGGCGATTGAAACTGCCGTGCCGCACGGACGTTCCAATAATCGTAGCCGTCGTGATAAAGGCGCATGGGAGAATCCGCCTGTTAACGTCGATGCGAAATGGGCTGAGCTTGAAGCCGGTTATCAGTGGTTAACGCAAAAATATCCGCGTTTCCTTAATACCAATAACTATAAACACCTGGGAACGCTGGGAACGGGAAACCACTTTATTGAAATCTGTCTTGATGAGTCGGACCAGGTGTGGATTATGCTGCACTCCGGTTCACGCGGAATTGGTAATGCAATCGGGACTTACTTTATCGATCTGGCGCAAAAAGAGATGCAGGAAACGCTTGAAACGTTGCCATCGCGTGACCTGGCGTACTTTCTGGAAGGTACGGAATACTTTGATGATTACCTGAAAGCGGTGGCCTGGGCGCAGCTTTTTGCCAGCCTTAACCGCGATGCGATGATGGAAAACGTGGTAACGGCGTTGCAGAGCGTTACGCAGAAAACGGTAAGACAGCCACAAACACTGGCGATGGAAGAGATCAACTGTCACCACAACTATGTGCAAAAAGAACAGCACTTTGGCGAAGAGATCTATGTGACGCGTAAAGGCGCGGTGTCTGCGTGTGCTGGTCAATATGGAATTATTCCCGGTTCGATGGGGGCGAAAAGCTTTATTGTCCGTGGGCTGGGAAATGAAGAGTCGTTCTGTTCGTGCAGCCACGGTGCCGGGCGGGTAATGAGCCGTACTAAAGCGAAAAAACTGTTCAGCGTGGAAGATCAAATTCGTGCCACCGCGCATGTGGAATGCCGTAAAGATGCCGAAGTGATCGACGAAATCCCGATGGCGTATAAAGATATCGACGCGGTGATGGCGGCACAAAGCGATCTGGTGGAAGTTATCTACACCCTGCGTCAGGTGGTGTGTGTAAAAGGATAAATGATGAAAAGGATGATTGCGCTGGATGGCGCACAGGGCGAAGGCGGCGGGCAGATCCTGCGCTCGGCGCTGAGTCTGTCGATGATAACCGGCCAGCCATTTACCATCACCGGCATTCGCGCCGGGCGGGCGAAACCGGGGCTGTTGCGCCAGCATCTGACGGCTGTAAAGGCGGCGACGGAAATTTGCGGAGCAACGGTGGAGGGCGCGGAGCTGGGGTCGCAGCGTCTGGTCTTCCGGCCCGGTACCGTGCGCGGTGGCGACTACCGCTTTGCTATTGGTAGCGCCGGAAGTTGCACGCTGGTACTACAAACGGTACTGCCCGCGCTGTGGTTTGCCGATGGTCCTTCTCGTGTTGAAGTGAGCGGAGGTACCGATAACCCGTCGGCCCCGCCTGCAGATTTTATCCGCCGGGTGCTGGAGCCGCTGCTGGCAAAAATAGGAATTCATCAGCAAACCACGCTGTTACGCCACGGTTTTTATCCTGCCGGAGGCGGGGTGGTGGCGACGGAAGTCTCGCCCGTGGCATCGTTTAACACTTTGCAACTTGGCGAGCGCGGGAACATTGTGCAGATGCGTGGAGAGGTGCTACTGGCTGGTGTGCCACGCCATGTCGCTGAGCGTGAAATCGCTACGCTGGCGGGTAGTTTTTCCCTGCATGAGCAAAATATTCATAACCTGCCGCGCGACCAGGGGCCGGGTAATACCGTCTCGCTTGAAGTCGAAAGTGAAAATATCACTGAACGCTTTTTTGTCGTCGGTGAAAAGCGAGTCAGTGCCGAGGTGGTCGCGGCACAGTTAGTGCAAGAAGTTAAACGCTACCTTGCAAGCCCGGCGGCGGTGGGGGAATATCTCGCCGACCAGCTGGTGCTGCCAATGGCGCTGGCGGGGGCGGGAGAATTTACGGTCGCCCATCCCTCATGCCATCTGTTGACCAATATCGCGGTGGTGGAGCGTTTTTTGCCAGTGCGGTTTAGTCTGACTGAAGCAGACAGCGTAACGCGGGTGAGCATTGAATGATGCAGAGATGTAAGCCGGATCCGACGTATTATCCGGCTAAACTCACACCCCATATCCCATCATCTTCAGCAGTTTCTGCGCGTGTTGTACCGCGGCCTGACGGTGGGCGACACCGAGTTTTTGGTACAGATTGCGGATATGCGTTTTGATGGTGGTTGCCGCCACTTCTAGCTCGCCTGCAATTTGTTCATTGCTGTAACCGGAGTAAATCAGCCCCAGGACCTGCCATTCACGTTGCGTCAGCGGGCTGGTACGGATCAATTCTGGTACTTCCGGATGATTTAGCAGACGTTCAACGAAATCCTCATCGAAATGGGCGAATTTATGCCGATGATGTTGATTGATTTCTCGGAGAATACGCTGGGCGCGGTGCTGTTCCAGCTCAGGCAACGTATTGAGTTGAATCAGCTGGCGTAACTGTTGCGCCATCGCTTCGCCTTCGATGACAAAGTGACTGATAAATCCGGTACGATTCGCCAGTTTTAATGCCTCCAGCAACACACGCTGGGCATCATTTTTGCGACCGGCCTGCCAGTATAGTTGATTAAGCAGCAACAGGTTACGGTTGAGATCGCTCATTAACCGCAGACTGCGGGCGTTTTCATTGAGTTCTTCAAGAACAATTTCTGCCGGTTCAAACTCGCCCAGCAATATTTGTGCACGGGCGATGTTGCGCCATTGACCTTGCAGGAAGTGGTTATTCGCAAACTCCGGTTTGGCTGTGTGACGCAACCAGTTAGCGGCGGCAGCTTTGTCGCCGGTCATTTGCCAGTAAATGACCCGGACTTTGTTGGCGTTAGAGATCCAGTCGCTGTGATATTTGCCATTTCCCAGCAGGTTTTCCAGACGATTCAGTTGGCTACGGGCGTTATCCAAATCACCTCGGGCCAGCGAGCATTGAATCAACATTGCCAGGCACTGGAGCTGTTGCTGTGGCTGATAAGACGACAAAACTTCAATCCCGCTGCGTGCCGATGCTTCGGCTTCGTCCAGCCGTGCCCAGGCCCATAACAGTTGTGCTCGGATACGTACCAGAAATTCATGCATTGGCAGCTGTTCCAGATGCTGCTCGTTGATCAGCTGGAATGCTTTTTCCTGCGTTTCCCACGCGGTTTGCAGGAAACCCTGAGCAAACAGAATTTCGCTTTGCTGGATTAAACTCCACAAAGCGTAGTGCCAGACATCGTGCTGGCGTGCCATCTGTTCGGTTTGCTGCATTAACGCCAGCGAACGGGTCAGTTCCCCTTTGCAGTGCAATACTTCACCCAACACCGAAGTTGCTACAATGCGGCTGTAGAACCAGCCGGGAGGCAGTTCTTCCAGTGCCAGTTTTGCCAGCCGTTCAGCTTCATCCGGGTTACCATCGTTAATCGCCACCTGGGCGCGCAGAGCATTAAATTCTGCGTGCATGGTGCCTTCTCTGATGTCTTTGATTTCATGTTCAGCACGAGCCAGCAGGGTGTTTACTTCGCCGTAGCGATGCTGGCTTTGCATCAGCCACGCTTGTAATAACACCAACTGCGGATTTTCCAGCAAACTCTCCCATGGCAGGGCTTTAAGTGACTCTTCAAGTAGCGAAAGTTCGCTGTGGTTGAACAAACTCCAGGCGTGATTAAGCAGAATATCGCGCAGCATCAGCGCATCGCCTGCCGCCAGTGCATGATGAATCGCTTCGCTGGGGAATCCCTGGGCCATCCAGCTTTCTGCGGCGGCACTGTGGATTTTCGGCAGCTCCGCCGCCAGTTCCCACTGGCAGCGCTGGCGCAGGAAGTTGCCAAACAGCGGGTGATAGCAGAACCACTCGCCGCTATCATCCATCCGCTGTAAAAACAGCCCCTGACGCTCAATCTCTTCGAGGCGCATTTGCCCGTTTTCTTCGCCGGTCACACGTGTGATGAGTGCATCGTTCATTGAGCGCAAAATGGCGCTTTTCAACAGAAAATGGCGCGTTGCGAGATCGACGTTGTCCAAAACCTCATCGACCAGATAATCCGAAAGATGACTGGCATTGATTCCCGCCAGACGGCGTGCCGACTTATGGGCTGAGTGGGTATTCTGCCGGGCGGAGAGGGCAATTAACTGTAGCGCAGTCGCCCAACCGGAAACGTCATCGCAAATCCGACTGCTTTCTGCGGCTTCAATCGGCGATGACAGGCGGCAATCAAAAAACTGCTTCGCTTCCTGATGGGTAAACGCCAGTTGCTGACTGCCAATTTCCAGCAGTTGGTCGCGAACACGCAGATTGGCAATGCCCAGTTGCGGAAGATTGCGTGACAGCACCACCAGGGTGAGATTTTCTGGTTGATGGCGAATAAAGAAGCGCATTGACTCGTGGATCACCGGATTAGTGATCAGATGGTAGTCATCGATGACCAGATAAAGTGGGCTATGCCATTCCGCCAGCTCAATGAAAAGCTGGGCAAAGAGTGACGTCAGGCTGGCATATTGCCGTTTTTGCGCCATCGTCTCACAAATCGCACAGTGACCGTTGGTTGCCTGTTGCACGGCGGCAATGAAATAGCTGGCGAAACGCTCTTGCTGGTTATCGCCCTCATCCAGCGAGTACCAGCCCAAATCGTTTTTGCCTGCCGCCCATTGAGAAATGAGTGTGGTTTTTCCGTAGCCCGCAGGACTCGTGATCAGCGCCAGCCGGAAGTTGTTCGCGCCGGAAAGTTTAGCCAGCAGGCGCTCACGAACCACGGTATGGTCGAGTCGAACCGGACGACTTAATTTTGACGGAATCAGCATAGTTAATCACTTCACTGTGGAAAATGAGGAAATATTATTTTTTTTGCGCTTCGTAATTAATGGTTATAAGGTCGGCCAGAAACCCTTCTAATGCAAGCGATGACGTTTTTTTATGTGTCTGAATTTGCACTGTGTCACAATTCCAAATGTTTATTAACAACTCACCTAATAACGACGCTGATGCAGCGTGAATACTGGGTTTTACGGTATTTTCCTCATGTTCATCAGTTTCATTTAAGCAAGGGAGTCTTCTCAATTCCTGATGAAAGAGCCATCTAAAAAGAGGATCTTAATAAACCTATTAAGAATGAGATGGAGCAAACTGAATGTTTTACTTATGAAACTGTTTCACTCCTTTACTTAATTTATAGAGTTACCTTCCGCCTTTTGAAAATACACAACGGCCATTTTTTGCACTTAGATACAGATTTTCTGCGCTGTATGGCATTGATTTGCTGCTAATCCTGTGGATTGCACTAGGTTTAAGTGGTCGAGATCACATTTCCTTGCTCATCCCCGCAACTCCTCCCTGCCTAATCCCCCGCAGGATGAGGAAGGTCAACATCGAGCCTGGCAAACTAGCGATAACGTTGTGTTGAAAATCTAAGAAAAGTGGAACTCCTATGTCACAACCTATTTTTAACGATAAGCAATTTCAGGAAGCGCTTTCACGTCAGTGGCAGCGTTATGGCTTAAATTCTGCGGCTGAAATGACCCCTCGCCAGTGGTGGCTGGCAGTGAGTGAAGCCCTGGCGGAAATGCTACGTGCCCAGCCATTCGCTAAACCGGTGGCCAATCAGCGACATGTTAACTATATCTCAATGGAGTTTTTGATTGGACGCCTGACGGGTAACAACCTGTTGAATCTTGGCTGGTATCAGGATGTACAGGATTCGTTGAAGGCTTATGACATCAACCTGACTGACCTGCTGGAAGAAGAGATCGACCCGGCGCTGGGTAACGGTGGTCTGGGACGTCTGGCTGCGTGCTTCCTCGACTCAATGGCAACTGTCGGTCAGTCTGCGACGGGTTATGGTCTTAACTATCAATATGGCTTGTTCCGCCAGTCTTTTGTCGATGGCAAACAGGTTGAAGCGCCGGATGACTGGCATCGCGGTAACTACCCGTGGTTCCGCCACAACGAAGCACTGGATGTGCAGGTAGGAATTGGCGGTAAAGTGACGAAAGACGGACGCTGGGAGCCGGAATTTACCATTACCGGTCAAGCGTGGGATCTTCCCGTTGTCGGTTATCGTAATGGCGTGGCGCAGCCGCTGCGTCTGTGGCAGGCGACGCATGCGCATCCGTTTGATCTGACAAAATTTAACGACGGAGATTTCCTGCGTGCCGAACAACAGGGCATCAACGCGGAAAAACTGACCAAAGTCCTCTATCCAAACGACAACCATACTGCCGGTAAAAAGCTGCGCCTGATGCAGCAATACTTCCAGTGTGCTTGTTCGGTAGCGGATATTCTGCGTCGCCATCATCTGGCGGGGCGTAAACTGCACGAGCTGGCAGATTACGAAGTTATTCAACTGAACGATACCCACCCGACTATTGCCATTCCAGAGCTGCTGCGCGTGCTGATTGATGAGCATCAGATGAGCTGGGATGACGCCTGGGCCATCACCAGCAAAACTTTTGCTTACACCAACCATACCCTGATGCCAGAAGCGCTGGAACGCTGGGATGTGAAACTGGTGAAAGGCTTACTGCCGCGCCACATGCAGATTATTAACGAAATTAATACACGCTTTAAAACGCTGGTGGAAAAAAACTGGCCGGGCGATGAAAAAGTGTGGGCCAAACTGGCGGTGGTACACGACAAACAAGTGCATATGGCGAACCTGTGTGTGGTTGGCGGTTTCGCGGTAAACGGTGTTGCGGCGCTGCACTCGGATCTGGTGGTGAAAGATCTGTTCCCGGAATATCACCAGCTATGGCCGAACAAATTCCATAACGTCACCAACGGTATTACCCCACGTCGCTGGATCAAACAGTGCAACCCGGCACTGGCGGCTCTGTTGGATAAATCACTGAAAAAAGAGTGGGCTAACGATCTCGATCAGCTGATCAATCTGGAAAAATTCGCTGATGACGCGAAATTCCGCCAGCAATATCGCGAGATCAAGCAGGCGAATAAAGTCCGTCTGGCGGAGTTTGTGAAAGTTCGTACCGGTATTGAGATCAATCCACAGGCGATTTTCGATATTCAGATCAAACGCTTGCATGAGTACAAACGTCAGCACCTGAATCTGCTGCATATTCTGGCGGTGTACAAAGAGATTCGTGAAAACCCGCAGGCTGACCGCGTACCGCGCGTCTTCCTCTTCGGCGCGAAAGCGGCACCGGGCTACTACCTGGCGAAGAATATTATCTTTGCGATCAACAAAGTGGCTGATGTGATCAACAACGATCCACAGGTTGGCGATAAGTTGAAGGTGGTGTTCCTGCCGGATTATTGCGTTTCGGCGGCGGAAAAACTGATCCCGGCGGCGGATATCTCCGAACAAATTTCGACTGCAGGTAAAGAAGCTTCCGGTACCGGCAATATGAAACTGGCGCTCAATGGTGCGCTTACTGTCGGTACGCTGGATGGTGCTAACGTCGAAATCGCCGAAAAAGTTGGTGAAGAAAATATCTTTATTTTTGGTCATACCGTGGAACAAGTGAAGGCAATTCTGGCCAAAGGCTACGACCCGGTGAAATGGCGGAAGAAAGATAAGGTGCTGGACGCAGTATTGAAAGAGCTGGAAAGCGGTAAATACAGCGACGGCGATAAGCATGCCTTCGACCAGATGCTGCACAGTATCGGCAAACAGGGCGGCGATCCGTATCTGGTAATGGCGGATTTCGCAGCCTATGTAGAGGCACAAAAGCAGGTGGATGTGCTGTACCGCGACCAGGAGGCCTGGACTCGCGCGGCGATCCTCAATACCGCCCGCTGCGGTATGTTTAGCTCGGATCGCTCTATTCGCGATTATCAGGCTCGTATCTGGCAGGCAAAACGCTAAGGAAGCTCGATGGAAAGCAAACGTCTGGATAATGCCGCGCTGGCGGCGGGGATCAGCCCCAATTACATCAATGCCCACGGTAAACCGCAGTCGATTAGCGCCGAAACCAAACGGCGTTTGCTTGACGCGATGCATCAACGTACCGCCACGAAAGTGGCGGTAACGCCAGTCCCGAATGTCATGGTCTATACCAGCGGCAAAAAAATGCCGATGGCGGTGGAGGGCAGCGGCGAGTATAGCTGGCTGCTGACCACCGAAGAAGGAACGCAGTACAAAGGCCATGTAACGGGGGGCAAAGCGTTCAATTTACCGACGAAGTTGCCGGAAGGTTATCACACGTTGACACTCACCCAGGACGACCAGCGCGCGCATTGTCGGGTGATTGTCGCCCCGAAACGCTGTTACGAACCGCAGGCGTTGCTGAATAAACAAAAGCTGTGGGGCGCCTGCGTCCAGCTTTATACGCTGCGATCGGAAAAAAACTGGGGTATTGGGGATTTTGGCGATCTCAAAGTGATGCTGGTGGATGTGGCAAAACGTGGCGGGGCTTTCATCGGTCTGAACCCGATTCATGCGCTCTATCCGGCAAATCCGGAAAGTGCCAGTCCGTATAGCCCGTCTTCTCGTCGCTGGCTAAATGTGGTTTATATCGACGTTAACGCCGTCGAAGATTTCCATCTTAGCGAAGAGGCTCAGGCCTGGTGGCAGTTACCGACCACGCAACAGACGCTGCAACAGGCACGGGATGCCGACTGGGTCGATTACTCCACCGTCACTGCGCTGAAAATGACAGCATTGCGGATGGCGTGGAAAGGTTTTGCGCAACGTGATGATGAGCAGATGGCCGCGTTTCGCCAGTTTGTTGCAGAGCAGGGCGACAGCCTGTTCTGGCAGGCGGCGTTTGACGCGTTACATGCCCAGCAAGTGAAAGAAGACGCAATGCGCTGGGGCTGGCCTGCATGGCCAGAGATGTATCAGAACGTGGATTCACCAGAAGTGCGTCAGTTCTGCGAAGAACATCGTGATGACGTCGATTTTTATCTCTGGTTGCAGTGGCTGGCTTACAGCCAGTTTGCCGCCTGCTGGGAGATAAGCCAGGGCCATGAAATGCCGATTGGCTTGTACCGTGATCTGGCGGTTGGCGTAGCAGAGGGTGGAGCAGAAACCTGGTGCGACCGGGAGTTGTATTGCCTGAAAGCGTCGGTGGGCGCGCCGCCGGATATCCTCGGCCCGCTGGGGCAGAACTGGGGATTGCCGCCGATGGATCCGCATATCATCACCGCGCGTGCCTATGAACCGTTTATCGAGCTGTTGCGTGCCAATATGCAAAACTGCGGCGCGTTGCGAATTGACCATGTGATGTCGATGCTGCGTTTGTGGTGGATACCGTATGGCGAGACGGCAGATCAGGGCGCGTATGTTCACTATCCGGTAGATGATCTGCTCTCGATTCTGGCACTCGAAAGTAAGCGCCATCGCTGCATGGTGATTGGTGAAGACCTCGGCACTGTACCGGTAGAGATTGTCGGTAAACTGCGCAGCAGCGGTGTGTATTCCTACAAAGTGCTCTATTTCGAAAGTGACCACGAGAAGACATTCCGCGCGCCGAAAGCGTATCCGGAGCAGTCGATGGCGGTTGCGGCGACACACGACCTGCCTACACTGCGTGGCTACTGGGAGAGCGGGGATTTAACACTGGGCAAAACGCTGGGGCTGTACCCGGATGAAGTGGTATTGCGCGGTCTGTATCAGGATCGCGAACTGGCGAAGCAAGGGTTACTGGATGCACTGCATAAACATGGTTGCCTGCCAAAACGTGCGGGGCATAAGGCATCGTTAATGTCGATGACGCCGATGCTTAATCGTGGTTTGCAACGTTATATCGCTGATAGTAACAGTGCTCTGTTAGGGCTTCAGCCAGAAGACTGGCTGGATATGGCGGAACCGGTAAATATTCCTGGCACCAGCTACCAGTACAAAAACTGGCGACGCAAGCTTTCCGCAACGCTTGAGACGATGTTTGCCGATGATGGCGTGAACAAGTTGATTAAGGATCTGGACAAGCGGCGCAGGGCGGTAGGGAAGAAGAAATAGAGTGCGATTGATGCCGGATGCGATGCATCCGGCAGTCAGTGTTATCAAATCACCATATTCAGCAGCAGACAGCCTACCAGACCGCACACCGAGATAATGGTTTCCAGCATCGACCAGGACTTGATGGTCTCGCCGATAGTCAGGTTAAAGTACTCTTTGAATAGCCAGAAGCCCGGATCGTTCACGTGCGAGAAAATCACACTACCGGAACCAACCGCAATAACCATCAGTTCCGGGCTAACACCCGTCGTTGCAATTAGTGGTGCCGCGATACCCCCCGCAGTGATTGCCGCAACGGTTGCGGAACCCAGCGCGATACGCAGTACGGCGGCAATCGACCAGGCCATCAGCAGCGGAGAAATGTTGGTTTCGTGCATCATGGAAGCAATGTATTTGTCCACGCCGCTGTCTACCAGCACCTGCTTGAACGCACCGCCACCACCGATGATCAACAGCATCATCGCGATGATTTTGATGGAAGAAACCAGCGTGTCGTTAATCTGATCCATTGAACGACCACGGTTCAGACCAAAGGTGAACATCGCAATCAACACGGCAATCAGCGTTGCCATTACCGGGTCACCGAGGAACTCCGCCACTGGCAGGAAAGCGTGACCTTTCGGCAGGATCATTTCGGCAATTGCACGCATCGCCATCAGCACAACCGGCACCAGAGAAGTCCAGACGCTGACGCCAAAGCTTGGCATCTCTTCTTCGCTGAAGGTTTTCGCGCTGTACAGACCTTCCGGGATTGGCTTATCGATACCTTTCAGCACGCGAGCGTAAACCGGACCCGCGAGAATAACGGTCGGGATTGCCAGAATAGTCCCGTACAGCAGGGTTTTACCCATATCGGCATTGAAAATGGTGGCAATCGCAGTTGGGCCCGGATGTGGCGGCAGGAAGCCGTGGGTCACAGACAGCGCAGCCGCCATTGGTACACCAACATACAGCAGCGGAATATTCGCGGAAGCCGCGATGGTAAACACCAGCGGCAGCATTAGCACGAAGCCCACTTCATAGAACAGGGCAAAACCGACAGTAAAACCGGTTAACACTACCGCCCATTGGATGTGTTTTTTACCAAATTTGGCAATCAGCGTGGTGGCGATACGTTGTGCACCACCGCAGTCTGCCAGCATTTTGCCCAGCATCGCGCCAAAACCCATGATCAGGGCAAGGCTACCGAGCGTCCCGCCGACACCAGCTTTGATGGAGCCAATAACTTTATCCAGCGGCATTCCCTGCATTAATCCAACAGCAAGCGCCACGAGGACGAGAGCGATGAATCCGTTCATTTTGAAGCGGATCATCAGGAGCAACAACAAGATTACACCGATAGCAACAATGACTAATGGCATGATTTACCTGGCCTTTCATTTGTTATGGGTAACGTCAATTTTCTGACGACAAACTCTAATTATCCCAATCGGGAACAGAGATATTGCGGCACCACGACTGATACCCACTAAAACTAATTATTGTAGTCAGATGTCAGGAGTATGTTTGGTACCCGCGTGAATGATACGGGTAACATCTGGCGTTTGAGAATCACCAGAGCGGGGTAAATTTAAATTATGAGAGGTTGGTCATATTATCGCGGGGAAACGTAGGGACTGGATTTGCCGAGGCAATGTAGCGCCAACGCCTGGCAGACGGCCCGATAAGACGCTTTAGCGTCGCATCGGGCAATCTATAAAAGAGAGGATAACTTAGTAGTAAGAGTGTTCGCCGCGCTGGTGTTCGGTGAGATCGCGTACACCTTTCAGCTCCGGGAATTCGTTCAGCAGCTGCTTTTCGATCCCTTCTTTCAGCGTCACATCGACCATTGAACAACCGTTACAACCGCCGCCAAATTGCAGAATGGCGTAACCGTCTTCGGTGATTTCCATCAGCGAAACGCGACCACCGTGACCGGCAAGCTGTGGGTTGATCTGCGA
Source organism: Escherichia sp. HH41S (assembly GCF_009820115.1). Classification (NCBI taxonomy): domain Bacteria; kingdom Pseudomonadati; phylum Pseudomonadota; class Gammaproteobacteria; order Enterobacterales; family Enterobacteriaceae; genus Escherichia; species Escherichia sp. HH41S. Next base: position 72,511 of record NZ_VNXE01000041.1, on the reverse strand, counting down.
CTGCAGCATATACTCCACGCGCTCCATCAGCGGCGCATCGTCAGCTACTTTGCGCATTTTGGCGTTTGGGGCTTTCAGCGTCAGCTGAGAACCCAACTGGTCGGTAACAAAGTCGATCTCTGCATCTTCCAGGTAAGGCGCGCTTAACTCATCAACATACGCTGTCAGCAGGTCAAATTTCAGGGCAGTGTCGGTGGCTTCCACAGCGTCCGGCGGACAATAAGAAACGCCACATTCAGCGTTAGGCGTGCCAGGGTTAATCACAAATACGCGGATTTGTGTCCCTTCTTCCTGATTTGCCAGCAGTTTGGCAAAGTGCGCTTGTGCAGCATCGGAAATACGGATCATAGTAATGGCCTAATAGTTGACTATTTTAGTTGGTTATAATACGCCCATCATCGAGGCTCTACAAGGTTCGACAAAGGCACCAGACCTGGACAGTCGCCGCACCATTGCGTAAAAGCAACTGCGCAATCTCTGCGACGGTACTTCCGGTGGTAACGACATCATCCACTATCACCATATGGCGACCTTGCACCGGCAATTCAAGGCGAAAGGCATTTTTCAGGTTGCGTTTGCGCAGCCGGGCGCTAAGAAAATGCTGGGTCGCAGTGGCCCGTGTACGTGTGACGGCTTCGCTATCCCATTGGCAGTGCAACCAGCGTGATAACGGCTGACACAGCAAATCGCTCTGATTAAATCCCCGACGCCAGTGACGCCGCTGCCATAACGGCACGCTGATGATGCGGTCCGGCAATTGCAAACCGGTGGCGCGACGAGCGTGTAAGACTTCCAATAGTAACAGACGTGACAGGGCGCTGGCGATTTCGCTACGCCGGGAAAACTTAAGCTGGTGGATGAGCGGACTTAACGGCGGTGCATAGTCGGCAACCGTGACCAGTCTTTGCCACGGCGGTGGTTTTTGCAGGCAGCGACCACAGGGAAGATGGGAGTGTGTTGCGGGTAATCCACATTGTGGGCATAACGTTTTATCTGTACGGGTGGCGCGAGAGCATACCGAACAAATCCCCCAATGACCTAACGCCAGGGGCATTCGGCATAGCCAGCATAATCCCGGTACTGTTAGCATATGTTCATCCTTGTAAGTAAAAAGAGAACAATAGCGGATGAATAACATCTGGTGGCAGACCAAAGGTCAGGGGAATGTTCATCTTGTGCTGCTGCACGGATGGGGACTGAATGCCGAAGTGTGGCGTTGCATTGATGAGGAACTTAGCTCGCATTTTACGCTGCATCTCGTTGATCTGCCCGGCTTCGGGCGCAGCCAGGGATTTGGTGCGATGTCACTTGCTGATATGGCTGAAGTCGTGCTGCGACAAGCGCCGGACAAAGCTATCTGGTTAGGCTGGAGTTTGGGCGGACTGGTGGCAAGCCAGATTGCGTTAACCCATCCCGAGCGGGTTCAGGCGCTGGTCACCGTGGCGTCGTCGCCATGTTTTAGTGCTCGTGACGATTGGCCGGGGATCAAACCGGACGTGCTGGCAGGTTTCCAGCAGCAACTCAGTGACGATTTTCAGCGCACGGTAGAACGGTTCCTTGCGTTACAAACCATGGGTACAGAAACGGCACGCCAGGATGCGCGAGCGCTGAAGAAAACCGTTCTGGCGCTGCCGATGCCGAAGGTTGACGTGCTCAATGGTGGGCTGGAAATACTGAAAACGGTCGATCTCCGCCAGCCGCTGCAAAACGTGTCCATGCCGTTTTTGCGATTGTATGGCTATCTCGATGGTCTGGTGCCGCGCAAAGTAGTGCCGATGCTGGATAAACTCTGGCCACACAGCGAGTCGTACATCTTCGCCAAAGCGGCCCATGCGCCGTTTATTTCGCATCCGGACGAGTTCTGTCACCTGCTGGTGGCGTTGAAGCAGAGGGTGTAGACAGCTGTTGAAATGGCGAGACAGAACTTTACTGGCTCGCCGCAGCCAACTCTTCTTCTGACAGCCCGGTAAAGCGCATGATGTCTGCAAGAGGGACTCCGGATTACAGCATTCTTTTGGCGATATCCAGGGCTTCCAGGCGTCGACCCAATAAATAACCAATCAGGTAACTAATAAGATATTCTCTTTCTGCATCCGTCATTAAAACCATCCTTAACGTTATTGATGATTTATTTCAGCAAGGTCTTCAACCGTCAGGCTGGTAAATCGCAGAACGTCCTCAAGAGAGACTCCGGCATCCAACATGGTTTTGGCAATATTTAGGGCGTTGGTACGTATACCTTTCTGAAACCCTTCTTGCCGCAATCTTTCCGCAATAGTCATTAAACTCTCCTTGTGTTTCGGTGAACGTTCGGCCACACCATCGATAAAATCATTAAAACGTACTGCATCGCCAGTTTGCAGTATGTAATTAAACAGCCCTTTGATTTGTCTGTCATTAGCGTATCCACTACTTAATAAGCAGGCCATTTGCTCTACCAGCCCCATCAGGTCGCGTTGACGTATATGTTTTTGGATTAACTCCAGCAGCGCCATACGTCGGTGCTGCATGATTTCATCATCAGGCATGACAGTGACATCAATCAGCGGGAATGCAGAGGCATAAAGCTGTCTGGCCAGTTTGGGATCGGCGAAACAATCCAGCCAACACAGTGAATAGGGATATGGGCTTTCAATGCCGTGGTAAAACAACAATGGCACCACCATCGGCAACGTTTTGTATCCGGCATCCAGGTGATTTTGCATTGCGGCAATGGCGTAACGCATCATGCGAAATGCGATCAGTTTGTTTGAGGTGCTTTGATGTTCAATCAGACAATAGATATATCCCGGTCCTTGTTCCGTTTTCACCGACCACAGCACGTCGGAATAGCTTTCACGCAGATCGTCATCAATAAAGCTGCTCGACTCCAGCTTGAGGGTTTTCATATCACAGAGCGCGTGAATAGGTGCCGGTAAATGGAACGCAAGAAAATCGCGCGCCGTCTCCGGTTGGCGTAAAAAGAGTTTGAACAGCGCATCGTGTGGGGTGGAACTCTGCTTTTTGCTCATGGCGTTCCTTCACCTGTTGTTTGAATGCCGCGACTCTACGCGCCACTCCACACCTGTGCATTAGCGAGTTTTCATCTCTGCGAGACGCTTTCAGAGGAACTTACGTTGTACTGCAAGAGTTGCATTATTATGGAAAGCCGCACGCAAAAAAGCCCGGTTGCAAACGCATACCGGGCTTTCAAAACAGGCAGTAAAACAAGGTTAACGTAACGCCCACCACTCACGCAGACAGGCTTTGCCTTCCGGGCAGCTTTTACAACTGCCAGAGAGGCAGCCGTCAGGTTCTTCCTGAATTCGCACGGCTTTGCCCATACTTTCCAGCTGTTGCAGCATGGCGTTAATCATGGGTTGCGGAGTGTTCAATGTCTGGCTTATCTGGGCCGTTTCCATACGGCCCCGTAATGCCAGCAAATCACGCACCTGAATGAGCGAAGCCATTGCTGTATCCTTAGTGGCAATCGCCAGTGGTGCTGGCTGCACAGCAACTGCTTACCGATTTGCGTGTTGCCAGCAGTTCGATATCGACCCGGCTACGCGCGCGACGCAGTAGACCGATAACCACGATGTTAAACAGGATAACCGCCAGAATGCATACCAGGCTGTAGGTTGGATGCTGGCTGTAGCTGGCGACCTGGTAGAACAATGTTGCCAACGAGTAAGCGATATTTAGCCCCCACAGGATGGAGAAGCCCATCCAGCCACGGCTGGATTCACGCGCGATAGCGCCCATCACCGAGATACACGGTACATACAGCAGAACGAAAATCAGGTAGCTGTAAGCAGCTGCTGCGCTTCCAAATTTCTGATCCATCACGCCCATCGCTCCGGTACCCATTTCGCCGTCGCCTTTGCTCGCTTCAATGGGGTTCATCAGTACGCTAAGACTGAAGGTGTCTTTCAGGCTCTGCCAGGTTTCATCTACCGCGCTGAATAGCTCTTCACCGAGGTTAAATTCCGCCGGATTGAACTCTTCGTCCTGAATATTTTCTGCGGTGTAGAGGGTGTTGAGCGTACCCACCACCACTTCTTTCGCCATTGCGCCTGTAAACAGGCCAACCGTTGCCTGCCAGTTATCTTCATGTACGCCAATCGGCTTGAAGACCGGGGTGATCACCCGGCTGACGGAAGCCAGCGCCGAGTCGTTGATGTTATCGACGATTTTCCCGCTCAGAGAGAAGCTGTTGAAAGCGCTCAGGAAAATGCTGACGATGATAATCACTTTACCAGCACGCAGAACGAAGCCTTTCAGACGCTGCCAGGTCTGGATAATCAGGCTTTTAACGTGTGGTACATGGTAGACTGGTAGCTCCATGACAAACGGCGTCGCTTCACCGCGCATGATGGTGTACTTGAGCATCAGGCCAGTCAGCACCGCCATCACAATACCCAGCATATACAGCGAGAAGACCGCCAGTGCGCCGTTCTGTCCGAAGAAGGCGGCCGCAAATACTGCGAAGATGGCCAGACGTGCGCCGCAGGACATAAACGGTGCCATCATAATGGTCATCAGGCGTTCACGCGGCGCATCAAGCGTACGCGCACCCATTACCGACGGTACGTTACAACCGAACCCGACGATCAACGGTACAAAGGATTTCCCCGGCAAGCCCAGCGCCTGCATCAGGCGGTCCATCACAAACGCCGCACGCGCCATATACCCGGAGTCCTCAAGGAAGGAGAGGAACAGGTACATCATACCGATCTGCGGCACCAGTGGTAGAACGGTGTTAATACCGCCCCCCAGGCCTTGTGCGAGGAAGATAGTCAGCCAGTCCGGGAAGTGGAGTGTGTAGCCAATCCACTGAATACCATGCACAAACAGTGCTACAGAGCCGACATCAAACAGTGGCTGTAACGCCCCGCCGATGTTGATAGCCAACAGGAACATCAGGTACATCACAAAGAGGAAAATCGGCAGACCGAGGAAACGGTTGAGCACGATTTTATCTACCGCAGTGGTGAAACGGCTGGGTTCTGCCGTCAGGGTGTTGCTTACCACATCACAGATGGCAGCAATGCACTGGTAACGCGCATCGGCAATGTGCAGCGCCGGATCGTCCATCTCATTACGCAGACGGGCGAGGGCGGCATCAAGATGCTGCGACGCTTCACCGGCGTAGGCGCGGCTGTAGATATCGCCTTCCAGCATTTGCAGGCCCAGCCAGCGACGTTGTTTCAGCGGGATGTCGGAAGGCATCACTTTTGCCAGTGAATCTGCTTCGTTGAGAAGCGGCTGTGCGTAATGCACCAGTTCCACATTCTCGTTAGCTTTATAGCGATCAATCGCCAGCTTGAGCGCTTCAATACCGCGACCACGAGTTGAAACCAGCGGGATCACCGGGCAGCCAAGACGCGCCGACAGAGCATCAATTTCAATGCGAATATTTTGCTTCTCGGCAATGTCTAGCATGTTCAGCGCCACGATGCAGGGAATGCCGAGTTCCAGCAGTTGTAGCGTCAGGTACAGGTTACGCTCAAGGTTAGACGCATCCACCACGTTAATCAGCAGGTCAGCGTCGCCACTCAAAATGTAGTGACAGGCGATTTGCTCATCGAGCGAGGTCTGCGATGAGATGGTGGTCAGAGAATAGGTGCCGGGGAGGTCCACCAGCGTGACCTGATGATCGGTGGTGGAGAATTGCCCTTCTTTACGTTCGACGGTAACGCCAGCCCAGTTACCTACACGCTGACGTGCGCCAGTGAGCTGGTTAAATAAGGTTGTCTTGCCAGAATTTGGATTACCAATTAAGCCAATGGTTAATTTTTTCATTGTTGTTATCACCGTATTAACAGGAAACCGCTTCCACTTCTAATAAGGCCAGATCTTTTTTGCGTAATACCAGGCTCACACGACGGGTTTCGATATGAATGGGGTCGCCAAGTGGAGCGACGCGCACCACATTAAAAGAGGAGCCAGGTAACATGCCAAGAGAAAGCAGTTTTTGGCGATATGCCGGGCTGATTTCACGGGAAAAGCCAGTGATTTTCCACGCAGTATCTGGAGTGTATTGCATAGGTGCCTACTTGTTTCTCATTAACTGGATAACTACCTCATGGGGCGTTTGACAGCGACATGAGACCAGATGATTTGCCAATGAAGGAGAGATTAAATAATCAACAACACAATGATAATGAGAATGGTTTCTATCAGCAATACTTAAAATGTGTGCGAATGTTGGTTTAGATAATAATCTGCGTGAATGTTGATGTGGCTCAAGGTTATATCGCAGCGAAAATATAATTTGAATGGCGAATTATCAGGGCGGGTTAATGTTTAATTAAGGTTTCAGTTGTTAATGAAGTGATAAATATTGACGAAATATAGTGTGAGTTTCGTTGTGGAATAAAAATGCCGGAGATATTCTCCGGCATTTTTATGTCAGGCATGGCGTTTATTGCCAGATGCGGCGTGAACGCCTGATCTGGCCTACGATCTTGTGCAAATTCGAACCGTAGGCCAATCAGGAGGTTTAACGTTTTTTGCCCATTGCCGCCGCCAGCGCATCCATCATCGCGCTGTTACCGGCAGGCTGCGCTTCACGACCGCGTGGTTTGGCTGCCGGGCGGTTGTTTTGCGGACGTTCATTACCGCCGCCGCGACGGGCGTTGGTTTCGCCAGGCTGCTCGTCCAGACGCATAGTCAGGGCGATACGTTTACGCTGAAGATCCACTTCCAGCACTTTCACCTTCACAATGTCGCCCGCTTTCACCACGGTATGCGGATCTTCCACAAACTTGTTCGACAATGAAGAGATGTGAACCAGGCCGTCCTGATGCACGCCAATATCGACAAACGCGCCAAAGTTGGTGACGTTGGTCACCGCACCTTCGAGGATCATACCCGGTTGCAGGTCGTTCATTGTCTCGACGCCATCGGCAAACTGGGCGGTTTTAAATTCCGGACGCGGATCGCGACCTGGTTTTTCCAGCTCTTTGATGATGTCGGTTACCGTCGGCACACCGAATTTCTCATCAGTAAAGTCAGACGCTTTCAGGTTACGCAGTTCGCTGCTGTTACCCATCAGATCTTTCAGTGCCTGCTGTGTTGCTGCCAGAATGCGTTCCACCACCGGATAGGCTTCCGGGTGAACAGTAGAGGCGTCCAGCGGGTTGTCACCGTGGTTAATGCGCAAGAAGCCTGCGCACTGCTCGAAGGCTTTTGGCCCCAGGCGGCTGACTTTTAACAGTTGCTGACGGTTCTGGAACTGGCCGTTCTCATCGCGCCAGGCCACAATGTTTTGCGCCATCATGCGCGTCAGGCCAGCCACGCGAGTTAACAGCGGAACAGAAGCGGTATTGAGATCGACGCCAACGGCGTTTACGCAGTCTTCTACTACTGCATCCAGTTTGCGGGCCAGTTGCGTCTGGCTGACGTCATGCTGATATTGACCTACGCCGATAGATTTCGGATCGATTTTCACCAGCTCCGCCAGCGGATCCTGCAAACGACGGGCGATAGACACCGCGCCACGCAGCGAAACATCGAGATCCGGGAACTCCTGCGCCGCCAGTTCGGAAGCCGAGTAAACCGACGCGCCTGCTTCGCTGACGATCACTTTCTGTGCGGTCACTTTCGGAAACTGCTTCTGAACGTCGAGATAGAAACGCTCAGTTTCGCGGGAAGCCGTACCGTTACCGATTGCCACCAGTTCAACGTTATGTTTTTCACACAAGGCAGCAACGGTCATCGCTGCTTTTGCGGCTTGTCCGGTGTGCGGGTAAATGGTGTCGGTCGCCACCAGTTTACCCGTCGCATCGACTACCGCCACTTTTACCCCAGTACGCAGACCCGGATCGAGGCCCATCGTTGCACGCAGTCCGGCAGGGGCCGCCATCAGAAGATCGTGTAGGTTACGGGCAAAGACGTTGATTGCTTCATCTTCCGCGCGTTCACGCACTGTGCCCATCAGTTCGGTTTCCAGATGCATCAGCACCTTGATGCGCCACGTCCAGCTCACCACGCCTTTGCGCCAGCTATCCGCCGGGGCATTGTTCAGGCGCAGGCCAAGGTGATCCATGATGATTTGCTCGCAATAGCTCTCTTTTGGCGGCTCATCGAACTGCGGATCGGCATTCAGCGAAAGTTGGAGTACGCCTTCGTTACGCCCACGGAACATCGCCAGCGCGCGGTGAGAAGGCACCGTTGACAGCGGTTCGTGATGATCGAAATAGTCGCGGAATTTCGCCCCTTCCTCTTCTTTACCGTTCACCACCGTAGAAACCAAATGCGCGTTCTTCCACAGATAATCACGCACTTTCGCCAGCAGCGCGGCATCTTCGGCAAACCGTTCCATCAGGATATAGCGCGCGCCGTCCAGCGCGGCTTTGGTATCTGCTACGCCTTTATCGGCATCAACATATTGTGCAGCGGCGACTTCTGGCGTGTGCGACGGATCGTTCCACAGTAGGTCGGCCAACGGCTCAAGCCCTGCTTCAATGGCGATTTGCCCGCGGGTGCGGCGTTTAGGTTTGTAGGGCAGGTAGAGGTCTTCGAGTTCGGTTTTGCTTAAGGTGGCGTTGATAGCATTCGCCAGCTCGTCGGTCAGTTTGCCTTGCTCGGAAATGGACTTGAGGATTGCCTGACGTCTCTCTTCCAGCTCGCGCAAATAGCTCAGACGCGTTTCCAGATTACGCAGCTGCGTGTCATCCAGACCGCCGGTGATTTCCTTACGATAACGTGCGATAAACGGCACGGTATTCCCTTCGTCAAGCAGGCGAACGGCAGCGTCAACCTGTTCCGGGCGCGCCTGAATTTCACCCGCAATAATGCGGCAGAACGAATCATTCATCATGGTTTGAGTTCATCTTTTCGGATCAAAAATCAGGGGATAGTTATACGGACTGGCTGACAAAAATGCCAGCCATCGGCAGGAGGTTAAGACTCTTCCTTACGGTTTCACGTACTCGATAGCATTAACATACCAGCTCGCTTCCCCGGCAGGGGTATTGACCACTGCCAGATCGCCCACCTCTTTTTTCAGCAATGCGCGGGCCATCGGGGAATCGATAGAGATGTAATCTTTACGGCCAAAAATTTCATCGTAGCCGACAATACGGAAACGGTGAGTCACGCCATCGTCGTTTTCAATCTCCACCCACGCGCCAAAAAAGACTTTGCCTTCCTGCTGCGGGGAGTAATCGACGATTTTGAGATTTTCCATGCATTTAGTGAGATAGCGCACGCGACGGTCGATTTCACGCAGGCGCTTTTTATTATACTGATAGTCAGCATTTTCGCTGCGGTCGCCCAGACTTGCGGCCCAGGTCACTTTCTTTGTGACCTCCGGGCGTTCTTCACGCCAGAGATAATTTAGCTCTTGTTTGAGTTTTTCATACCCTTCCCGGGTAACCAGGGGCGTTTTCATCTCGTTGATTCCCTTTGTCTGTTTGATAATGCGCACATTGGGTATAACGTGATCATATCAACAGAATCAATAATGTTTCGCCGAATAAATTGTATACTTAAGCTGCTGTTTAATATGCTTTGTAACAATTTAGGCTGAAATTCATACCAGATTTAGCTGGTGACGAACGTAAGCTTTTTTAAGAATACACGCTTACAAATTGTTGCGAACCTTTGGGAGTACAAAGAATGCAAGAGAACTACAAGATTCTGGTGGTCGATGACGACATGCGCCTGCGTGCGCTGCTGGAACGTTATCTCACCGAACAAGGCTTCCAGGTTCGAAGCGTCGCTAATGCAGAACAGATGGATCGCCTGCTGACTCGTGAATCTTTCCATCTTATGGTACTGGATTTGATGTTACCTGGTGAAGATGGCTTGTCGATTTGCCGACGTCTTCGTAGCCAGAGCAACCCGATGCCGATCATTATGGTGACGGCGAAAGGGGAAGAAGTGGACCGTATCGTTGGTCTGGAGATTGGCGCTGACGACTACATTCCAAAACCGTTTAACCCGCGTGAACTGCTGGCCCGCATTCGTGCGGTGCTGCGTCGTCAGGCGAACGAACTGCCGGGTGCGCCGTCACAGGAAGAGGCGGTAATTGCTTTCGGTAAGTTCAAACTCAACCTCGGGACGCGTGAAATGTTCCGTGAAGATGAGCCAATGCCGCTCACCAGCGGTGAGTTTGCGGTACTGAAGGCGCTGGTTAGCCATCCGCGTGAGCCGCTCTCCCGCGATAAGCTGATGAACCTTGCCCGTGGTCGTGAATACTCCGCAATGGAACGTTCCATCGACGTGCAGATCTCGCGTCTGCGCCGCATGGTGGAAGAAGATCCGGCGCATCCGCGTTACATTCAGACCGTTTGGGGTCTGGGCTACGTTTTCGTGCCGGACGGTTCTAAAGCATGAGGCGATTGCGCTTCTCGCCACGAAGTTCATTTGCCCGTACGTTATTGCTCATCGTCACCTTGCTGTTCGTCAGCCTGGTGACGACTTATCTGGTGGTGCTGAACTTCGCGATTTTGCCGAGCCTCCAGCAGTTTAATAAAGTCCTCGCGTACGAAGTGCGTATGTTGATGACCGACAAACTGCAACTGGAGGACGGCACGCAGTTGGTTGTGCCTCCCGCTTTCCGTCGGGAGATCTACCGTGAGCTGGGGATCTCTCTCTATTCCAACGAAGCTGCCGAAGAGGCAGGGCTGCGTTGGGCGCAACACTATGAATTCTTAAGCCATCAGATGGCGCAACAACTGGGCGGCCCGACGGAAGTACGCGTTGAGGTCAACAAAAGTTCGCCTGTTGTCTGGCTGAAAACCTGGCTGTCGCCCAATATCTGGGTACGCGTGCCGCTGACCGAAATTCATCAGGGCGATTTCTCCCCGCTGTTCCGCTATACGTTGGCGATTATGCTATTGGCGATAGGTGGGGCGTGGCTATTTATTCGTATCCAGAACCGACCGTTGGTCGATCTCGAACACGCTGCCTTGCAGGTGGGTAAGGGGATTATTCCGCCGCCGCTGCGTGAGTATGGCGCTTCGGAGGTGCGTTCGGTTACCCGCGCCTTTAACCATATGGCGGCTGGTGTTAAGCAACTGGCGGATGACCGCACGCTGCTGATGGCAGGGGTAAGCCACGACTTGCGCACGCCGCTGACACGTATTCGTCTGGCGACCGAGATGATGAGCGAGCAGGATGGCTACCTGGCAGAATCGATCAATAAAGATATCGAAGAGTGCAATGCCATCATTGAACAGTTTATCGACTACCTGCGCACCGGGCAGGAGATGCCGATGGAAATGGCGGATCTCAACGCAGTGCTCGGTGAGGTGATTGCTGCCGAAAGTGGCTATGAGCGGGAAATTGAAACCGCGCTTTACCCCGGCAGCATTGAAGTGAAAATGCACCCGCTGTCGATCAAACGTGCAGTGGCGAATATGGTGGTGAACGCTGCTCGTTACGGCAATGGCTGGATCAAAGTCAGCAGCGGCACGGAGCCGAATCGCGCCTGGTTCCAGGTAGAAGACGACGGTCCGGGAATTGCGCCGGAACAGCGTAAGCACTTGTTCCAGCCGTTTGTCCGCGGCGACAGTGCGCGCACCATTAGCGGCACGGGATTAGGCCTGGCAATTGTGCAGCGTATCGTGGATAACCATAACGGGATGCTGGAGCTTGGCACCAGCGAGCGGGGCGGGCTTTCCATTCGCGCCTGGCTGCCTGTGCCGGTAACGCGGGCGCAGGGCACGACAAAAGAAGGGTAAATAAAACGGGAGGCGAAGGTGCCTCCTGTTTTATTTTGTGCACTCAGTATCTACTGAATGAATACGGTTTCAGACATCGGCACCATACGAAGTAAAGTGTACTGTAAGCTGATTGCAGGCTAGCGTATCCTGATTAGTAAAAGCACACTAAAGGAATAGCTTGATGCAACTTACCAACGAAGAACAAGTACAGATTGCTCGTATAAAAGAAAAAATCCCACGCATTGCCGCACTGGATCCTGAATGTAAGTTATTCGGTTCTGAAGGTTGGAAATATCAATGGCCGAAGCCTGCCAGCGAGGCGGAAATAGCTTCCTGGGAGAAAAAACATAGCGTCACTTTGCCACGGGAATATCGAATTTTTCTTCGCTATATCGCTAATGGCGGTCCGGCACATGCCTACGGTCTTGAATCTTTAGGCGGTACAGATATTTATGGCGATATAACAAAAGAAAGCCCTGTACCGCTTTATATGACGCAGCAGGATGTTGATGTGTTGAATGCTGGCCGTACAGAAGATGATGAAGAATATAGTTTTTTTGACGGCGCATTGACAATTCTCACCCTGGGATGTACTTATGATATTTGCCTGGTGGTGACGGGGCAGTATCGCGGAAGGTTAATGCTGACTGATGGTGATGAAGATTATCCGTTTGATTTTATATATGATAAAAATTTCCTCAACTGGTATGAACGCTGGCTGGACGATTTTATTGCTGGCATGAGTATGAAGGGTTTCGATAGGAGTTTGCCAGGAACGCAAATTCAACTGCGTGAGTGGTTTTTAACTGAGAAAATCCCGGATTTACGTAGATCCATTTTATTCTCGCTATGCCGTTTTCCACAGATAGAACCCGAAACTTTTGCCCTTTGGGAACATGTTTGCCGCACAGAGAATGATAAAGAATTGTGTGAAGAGGCATTCATAAGATTACGCCAAAAAAAAGTTTCTTGTGCTGCAGATATTTTTCGACTCTATTTTACAATGCCAGATGAATTACGTGATATTGCTATTAAAGATCTCCGTTTTGCCTGTAGAGATAGTGTGGTGAATATTGAGGATTATATTCATTCACTGTTAATAATAATGCCTGAACTTGACGATGACACTCTATCCTCAGCTGTCTTTGCTATACGAGAAACAGAGTATAATAAATATGATACTTTTCTGCCGCTTCTCGAACGTATCACTGATGACCGTCAGCAAACATTATTGTGGGCGATGAGTAAGGCGCCTGATTTCAATGAAAGCCGAGGATTCATTGAGTTGGTATTACCGCTTTTTGCATCATCAAAGATGGAGAATGTAAGGAAGGCTATTTTGTTGCTCATTGAAGTTAAAGATAATCGTATTCCACCATTGGTTGATGAAGCTGCAACTCGTTTCCCTGAACTGACCATTTTACGAGAAAACTACTATCTCAGGACGTGGGGACATAAGCCATAAATTAATGGTTCAGAAATGATCTAACGCGGAGAAAAATATGATCAGGGAACATATTCAGCAAGCGATAAATAATAGGTTAGCCTTTGATGGCCCATTCAATGTTGTTCCTGAACCTGCAAGCACTGCGTTTGATAGCCGGATCCCGACATTGAAAAACGGTGTCTGGCAGAAGGCCAGCCCTATGTTGCAGGCGCGTTTTGCACATTGTGGACGTTGGTTAAGCGCTACACATGGAAGCTGGCTAAGTATAAGTGACATGGAAACGCTTTGGCAGGAACACATAGAAGATACGTTTCTTGATGAAATCAAAATGAATGCTGTAGCTTCAAGTGATAATTGGGATAACCATGCCTTGGGACTATTTCGTTCTCATCGCCTGTCACTTTTTGCCGGTAGTGATTACAGTTATGAAATGGTTTTTCTCCTTTGGCTAGATAGTACCGTTGAGCCAGAGGTCTGGGTTTATGACTGCAATGGGGAATCACGTTATAAAGATCTTAATGATTACCTGAATGCATATATTAATGATGACGTAAGCGCCTGTGAGCGCTCCTGGCGAGTAGAATGAATAGCCCCCCTTGCCCCTTTGATCCACAAACCGCACATTACCTCGGCACAGTGCAAATCCACTACACCCAAACCGCCTTCAACGCTGCCGTTAAGCATTATACCTGTTACATTAAAAAGCGTTTTAAAGGGTTTAAATGGGGAATTCGAACCGCTGGCTTATTGGCTATACTGCCCATGATCCCACAATGGTTGAAACCTTCTCATGACTTTAAACTCAACGCAATCAGTACGTTAATTCTTCTATTAATGTTGCCACTCCTCTTATCAATGTTCCTGTTAATCAGCAGAAGAATTAACGATTTTAAGTCAAAAACAAAGCAAGTTACTTTTACGAAACCCGTGCGTTATGCGTTTTATTTCGAGGGGATTGTTTTTTATGAATCTCATCAGCAGGGCATACTTCGCTGGGAAGATTTTTATAGCATTGAGTATGAAGAAGATTATTTGTGGCTTTTTCTGCATTTACCGAAGAGTTGTCCCAGAGAAGCGACGAAAGCGTTTTGCGATATTTTCATTCCCACCAGTGCGATAAAAGCGCAGCCTGAACTGGATACGTTTTTTCGTGAAACACGCCACTCGCTGGATTATCTGTTTGTCCCGTTTAATTCTGACAGAAAATAAAAAATCCCCCGTATCTGGTGAAACGGGGGATTTCGTCGCTTAACTTATCGGATTACAGTTTTGGACCAGCCGCTACCAGCGCGGCACCCGCAGGGGTGTCGGTGTATTTATCGAAGTTGTCGATAAACAGTTTCGCCAGCGTTTCAGCTTTTTCCTGCCACTGTTCCGGAGAAGCGTAGGTGTTACGCGGATCGAGGATCTTAGTGTCTACGCCCGGCAGTTCAGTCGGGATCGCCAGGTTAAACATCGGCAGAGTGAAGGTTTCTGCGTTATCCAGCGAACCGTTGAGGATAGCGTCGATAATGGCGCGGGTATCTTTAATGGAGATACGTTTGCCAGTACCGTTCCAGCCAGTGTTAACCAGATATGCCTGCGCCCCCGCCGCTTGCATACGTTTCACCAGCACTTCTGCGTACTGAGTTGGGTGAAGAGACAGGAACGCCGCGCCGAAGCAAGCGGAGAAGGTTGGCGTCGGTTCGGTGATGCCACGTTCAGTACCGGCCAGTTTGGCGGTGAAGCCAGAGAGGAAGTGGTACTGAGTTTGATCGGCAGTCAGGCGAGAAACCGGTGGCAGCACACCAAAGGCGTCTGCGGTCAGGAAGATAACTTTAGTTGCGTGGCCCGCTTTGGAAACCGGTTTAACGATGTTATCGATGTGATAGATCGGATAAGAAACGCGGGTGTTCTCGGTTTTTGAACCATCGTCAAAATCGATAGTGCCATCTTCACGTACGGTGACGTTTTCCAGCAGCGCATCGCGACGGATAGCGTTGTAGATTTCAGGTTCCGCTTCTTTCGACAGCTTGATGGTTTTCGCGTAGCAGCCGCCTTCGAAGTTAAACACGCCGTCGTCATCCCAGCCATGCTCGTCATCGCCAATCAGGCGACGTTTCGGGTCGGTGGAAAGGGTGGTTTTACCGGTGCCGGAAAGACCAAAGAACACCGCAACATCGCCTTTCTCGCCAACGTTGGCGGAGCAGTGCATAGAAGCGATACCTTTCAGCGGCAGCAGGTAGTTCATCATTGAGAACATCCCTTTCTTCATTTCGCCGCCGTACCAGGTGCCACCAATCAGCTGCATGCGCTCGGTCAGGTTAAACGCCACGAAGTTTTCGGAGTTCAGACCCTGTTCTTTCCACTGCGGGTTAGTGCACTTCGCACCGTTCATAACGATAAAGTCTGGTTTGAAACCTGCCAGCTCTTCATCGCTCGGGCGAATAAACATGTTTTTGACAAAATGCGCCTGCCAGGCCACTTCGGTGATGAAACGGACGGAAAGACGCGTGTCTGGGTTCGCACCACAGAAAGCGTCGACAACGAACAGACGTTTGCCGGAAAGCTGTTTGGTCACCAGGCCCTTCAGATGCTGCCAGGTTTCCGGAGAGAGAGGTTTGTTGTCGTTCTTACCTTTGCCTTTATCAGCCCACCAGAAGGTATCGCGAGTGGTATCGTCACGGACGATATACTTATCTTTTGGTGAGCGACCGGTGAATATACCGGTATCGACGGCAACGGCACCCAGATTAGTTAACACCCCGCGCTCATAACCTGTCAGGCTCGGATCGAGCTCTTCCTGATACAGCAGGTCGTAGCTTGGGTTGTAAACGATATCATGTACGTCACTGATACCATAAGCCTCGAGTTCTTGCGGGGTCAAACCATTGTTAACGCGCATTTCACTGCTCCTTAGCCAATATGTATTGCCTGAATAGTAAAGTCTTTTTGGGGGTGTTAACCGCGACAAGGCTCATAGATTTACGTATCTGGAGAAATTCATATTTGACAAAAAACTCCGTGATTCCTGTCACGAAACGGTTGCTATTATCGCAGAAATAGCATTTTAGGTGTGGAAAATGTTCTTAAAAGGTTAAATCTTGGTTTATATGGCGGGAATATTGTGAGTGGAATCGCATTCCTGAATGAAATTGATGTAAATTCAATCAGTAAAGTATCGATTCACCACGCTAACTTTTTTTGATTATTTTCTGAAAAAAGCAAAATACTACGGCCCGGATGCGATAATTAACCCACTTTTTGATTCTGGATAACTAACATGGATAACGTTGAACTTTCACCCGCAACACGCTGGGGGATGATTGCTACCGGATTACTTCAGGGTCTGGTTTGCTACCTACTGATCGCCTGGCTTGCCGGAAAAAATCTCAGTTGGATTGTTTATGGCGTGCCTGCGACCGTCGCGTTTTCATCCGTTTTACTCTTCTCCGTGATCTCCTTTAAACAGAAGCGCCTTTGGGGATGGCTGGCGCTGGTGTTTATTGCCACGCTGGGAATGAGCGGCTGGCTGAAGTGGCAAACTGATGGCATGAACCCCTGGAGAGCTGAAAAGGCGCTTTGGGATTTTGGTTGCTATCTGCTGCTGATGGCAATGTTGTTGCTACCGTGGATACAACAAAGCCTTCGCATCCGCAATGACAGTAGCCGCTATCGCTATTTTTACCAGTCAGTATGGCATAACGTACTTATATTAATGGTGATTTTTCTCGCCAATGGCCTGACGTGGCTGGTACTTTTACTGTGGGGCGAGTTGTTTAAACTTGTTGGCATCACGTTTTTCAAAACGCTCTTTTTTGCAACCGACTGGTTTATTTATCTCACGTTAGGTCTGGTTACCGCACTGGCGGTGATCCTCGCGCGTACACAGTCACGTTTAATCGACTCTATTCAAAAGTTGTTCACGTTAATCGCCACGGGGTTGCTGCCGTTAGTATCATTGCTAACCCTGATGTTTATCATCACCCTGCCGTTTACGGGCCTGAGCGCGATTTCTCGCCACATCTCCGCCGCCGGGTTGCTGTTGACGCTGGCCTTTTTGCAATTGATTTTAATGGCTATTGTCCGCGATCCGCAAAAAGCGTCACTTCCCTGGACGGGGCCGTTGCGTTGCCTGATTAAAACCGCTCTGCTGGCTGCTCCGCTGTATGTGTTCGTCGCCGCCTGGGCGTTATGGCTGCGGGTCGCTCAGTACGGCTGGACTGTCGACCGCTTGCAGGGCACGCTGGCGGTGCTGGTGTTACTGGTATGGTCGCTGGGGTATTTTGTCAGTATCGTCTGGCGTAAAGGGCAAACCCTTCTTGTTCTTCAGGGCAAAGTGAACCTTGCGGTTTCGTTATTGGTGTTGGTAATACTGGTGCTTCTTAATTCGCCGGTGCTGGATAGTATGCGCATTAGTGTGAACAGTCATATGGCACGTTATCAGAGCGGCAAGAACACGCCAGATCAGGTAAGTCTCTACATGCTCGAACAGAACGGTCGCTATGGACGTGCGGCGCTTGAGTCGCTGAAAAGCGATGCCGAGTATATGAAAGACCCGAAACGCGCACGGGATCTGCTGATGACGTTAGATGGAGAGCAACATCTTCAGGAACAGGTATCGGAAAAAGTATTAGCCGAAAATGTGTTAATTGCCCCAGGCTCTGGCAAACCGGATACGGCATTCTGGTCGGCCTTAATCCAGGATCGCTATAACGTGATGACCTGTATTGAAAAAGACGCCTGCGTACTGGTCGAGCAAGATCTGAATAGTGATGGTCAGGCGGAGCGGATCCTGTTTGCTTTTAATGATGACAGAGTCATTGTCTATGGCTTTGACCCGGCCAGAAAAGAATGGGACGCGCTTGATATGAGTTTACTTCCGAACGAAATAACGAAAGAAAAATTACTCACAGCTGCGAAGGATGGAAAGCTGGGGACGAGGCCGAAAGCGTGGCGCGATCTGACGGTAGATGGTGAAACGCTGGAAATAAACTTAAGCAAATGACAATGCTTTTATCGGATACGATGCTGTATCTTACCAACAATAACTTGTGAATTATTGCGTAGGCCTGGTAAGCGCAGCGCATCAGGCCATTACGTCGTAAAATCCGGCAGAGCACTCTCTGCCGGACATACTCATTAATGAACTTGCGGATCTGCCGGAGACGCGTTGTTGCGGATTTCAGCAATATCCATCGCATTGAACAGATAGTGGTTACCGCAGTAATCACAATGCATGTCAATTTCGCCTTCTTCCGCCAGAATGCTATCGACTTCTTCATCCGGCAGCGTTTTTAGCGCGTCGGCGCAACGTTCACGCGAACAGGTGCATTTGAACTCCACATCCTGCGGATCGTAAACCGTCACCTCTTCTTCGTGATACAAACGCCACAACACTTCGTTTGCCGGTAAGGTCAGCAGTTCTTCGGTTTTGATGGTTTCGGTTAGCGTTGCCAGGTGGTCAAAGTCGTCCTGCTGGGCATTTTGCGCAGGCATTACCTGCAACAACATACCGCCTGCAGCCGGTTTGCCGTCTACGTCGCCGGTGCGAATAAACAGGCGCGTCGGCAGCTGTTCAGAACGCATAAAGTAATCTTCCAGGCAGGCCGCCAGGGTATCACCTTCCAGACCAACCACGCCCTGATAGCGTTCACCTTCGCTCGGGGTGATGGTGATCACCACGTAACCATTGCCGACCAGCGTTTTCAGGTCGGCATTTTCCGGAATTTCGCCCTGTACGCGCGCGACGCCACGCATCTGCTGTTTGTTGTTTCCGTTGATGACCGCCAGACTCATCGGGCCGTCGCCTTGCAGCTGTACGGTGATATCACCATCAAACTTCAGCGTAGCGGTTAACAGGCTGGTCGCAACCAGCAGTTCTGCCAGCACGTTTTTAACGGGCTGCGGATAATCGTGATTCTCAAGGATCTGTTGCAGGGTTTCCGAAACGGTTACCAGTTCGCCGCGTACGGCAAAGTTTTCAAACAGATAGCGATGTAATTGGTCATGTTGCGGCATAATCATCTCTCTTGCAGGTGACAGTTATTCACTGTCGCCGTGTTTAAATCGTAACAGGTCGCGGCGCTCTTTTTTGTCTGGGCGTCGGTCCGGGTGCGGCATGGTTAAGGCATTAAGTTTACGTGCCAGCGCCATTTTTTCGCGTTTCTCTACACTTTCTGCAGTCTCTTCATACAGCAAGACTGCCTCGCTGGCGGGGCGACGCTGTTCAGTAATCGCCTTTACAATCACCGTTCGTTCGTCATTTCCCTGGCGCAGAGTGAGCGTGGCATTCAGCTCGACGATTTTGCTTGGCTTGCTGCGCTGCCCGTTGTAGTGCACCTTACCGCCTTCGATCATTTCGCGGGCCAGCGCGCGGGTTTTATAAAAACGGGCGGCCCATAGCCATTTATCCAGTCGAACCTCAACAGCAGGTTTTTCTTTCATGGCGTCTCCTTCACATTAGCGAGGGGATCAGGCGGCGGTAGTCATTCAGTGACGGATGGTGCTGATACTGTTTCTCGGCAATCCCGGAGTCAGGATTAGTCACACCGAGGCAGTAACGAATACCAAATTGTGCGGCAGCATCGAGAATCGCTTCGCTGTCATCAATAAACAGCGTTCTTTCAGCTTTCAGACCCGTAGCTTCGGCCACCGCATGCCATAACCGCTGATCCTCTTTCGGATAACCAAATGTGTGGGTGGAAAGTAATAAATCAAGGTGTGCGTCCAGACCGGTATGCTCAAGTTTTACCGCCAGGTTATGCGGATGAGCATTGGTGAGCAAAATTCGTTGCTTACCACTGGCTTTCAGTGCCTCAAGAAACGGAATGGTATCTTCACGCAGTACGGCACGCGGTCCCATCTCGGTGGTCATCGCACAGATATCCAGACCCAGTTGCTCACTCCAGTAATCAAGACAGTACCAGTTTAGCGTATGCTGCACGTCGTGATATTGCTGGCGCATATAGTCCATCGCTTCCTGTGGTGTGACCCCGTTTTTCGCCCCCCATGTTTCAGGCACCAGCTTTTGCCAGAAATAGTTATCGAAGGCGAGGTCGAGCAACGTGCCGTCCATATCCAGCAGAACGGTATCTACGTCCTGCCAGGCAATGTTGATATGCATGAGGGAAATCTCCAGAGTGAAGCAATTTGCGCGACAGGGTAGCATAACCTGCCGCGCAAACGTGTTATTCAATAAGGCTTTCTGAAGGCGTGATCAGTTGCGGATTCAGGCAGCTTTCATAATAGGCCTGAATCTCCATCATGCGAGTGCGATGACGCTGGTAACGACGCCATGCCTGTACGCCATTATAGATAGTGCTGCCCAGCATCGTCAGTAGCAGCAGTGTGGTGCTGAGATAGCGCCACAGGCCGGAACGATCCGGGATCGGATGAAGGCCTATATGCTGCGTACCATTGGCGTCGGTGAAGATTTTTGTGACGATGCCTTCGGCGTTAAACGGCGTATGCATTAACATTTGCGCCAGTTTCTGGAAAGCGTTCCACTGTTCTTGCGGCGGGTAGTCGTAAAGTGATGTTGAAGGCCAGGGTTGATCAACAAAATCGCTGCCTTCGTCGCTGACAATCAGGAATCCGCCGGGGGCCGGACTGTTAAGTGACTGTGCCGCTCGCGCTGTTTCATGCGTGATGAACGGTGCGGTGGAGGTCGCCACCAGGTTATCCAGCGATTCCGCACTCACTGGGCGTAATAACACATTCACGCCATCGAGTTTCCCGGCGTTAGCGCGTTTAACCAGCGCGTCCCAGTCTTTACTGTTGCCGAGATTGACCAGCGCATTTTTCAGTCGCACACAGTCATCTTTGGCAGAACAAAGATCCGCTGTCTTCAGTACGATATCGCCAAAATCATCAAGCAATACCATGCCGGACTTTTGAATCGCTGAGCGTAATGAGGCGCTGACGCGAGATTCATCTTCCGGCTTTGGATGTAACTGGCGGTTAACTGCTTCGGTCAATGCCGTCGCTTTGTTGACCAGTTCAGATTCCGGTAATGGTAATGAACGGGCGTCATTCCAGATGATCTGCGAGCAGTCAAACGGTAAAAAAGGTGAATTGGTTTTCGCGCTCCAGGTACCGGAAGTGCGAATATTACACATCCCCGTACCGCTAATACGCAATGTATCGCCAACCCGCACGCCAGCGTCAGCCAGTTGTTTCACGCTGGTGGCTTCAATGGTTTGCGCGCCTTTCATCCACGAGAGGGTGAATTTCAGCGGCATATCCAGCGGGATCCAGAATAACAGCATAAACAGCACCAGTAGCGAGCCCGCAGCGATAATCGTACTGCGCAGCCAGTGCTGTAACGGAAAGTTTTTTACTTCATCATGCAGCGAAAGATATCGCCCCTGACGCACTACGTGGCGGTCGAGATAGATATCGATATCGGTTTGTTGGCCGAGATCCTGAGCAATGTAGGGCTGCCAGTGTGCGGGATAGACCAGGTCGATAATACCGAGTGAAATATTGTTGATCTGTTCCTGATCGTTTTCGCCAAACAATCCCCAACGACGGGGTGTACCGCGCAGACAATGAATTTCCCGCAGGGAGGATTTTGCCGGGGGCGCGAATAGCCCCCACAGTCCTGCGCCCAGCAGCAGTAACGCGCCGCCTGCCAGCCACGGAACAAATACATCCGGGGTAATCAGGCAGAAAAAGAACATCAGGAAGGAGGCGACAATCAGCAACGCTTCGCGCAGCCCGCGCGGACGACTTAGCGCATACTCTTCGTGCGTTTCTTTGCGAATATTGAGTAGCTCGATTTGCTCACTCTCTTCCCCGCGAATAGACGCCTGTGTTGACGGAACAGGTTGCAAGGCATAGCCGCGAGTTTCCTGCATGTACTCCTGCAGCGTATGACCGTTGAGTGAAATAACCAGCGGCAGCGAATCGGTATGAATCAGTTCAACGGTATTCTCATCGTTGATGTACTGCTCCCAGAAAGGGGGCAGGTGGACTTCTACCGAATCGAGGTAGTAACGCCATTTATTCGGATCGTCGGTAGAGATGCCGTAACGCGTGATAGCGTGTGTCAGCATCATGACGTTGTTGCTTTCGGCATTCAGCGCCAGAGAGATCGGTGCCGCGCTGGCTCCCGTTGGGCCCGGCACCTGTAATACCTGCGTCAGGCTCTCAAGATAATTTTCAACGGCGCTACGTTCTTCAGGTGTGAGTTTGCGCGTTTGCGCGTCTGCGAAAGCGTTGGTCCAGGGCAGCTGACGCCGCCTGGATCGCACTTTTATCAGCCATCCCGCAAGTAGTGAGCAGGCCAGCAAAGCAGCTAAAAAAATCACAATGGTGCTCATGCTTTCCCCATCTTACTTAGTCTGTCAGGCGTGGTCAGTCGCACCGGACACAATACATGATTCTGCGGTTGGCTATCGGCAATCGTGGAGTTTAACTTGAGCATCATTAAGCACATCACAGTAACCGCTGATCATAGCAAACCCTCTGAAGGCGGAATATCAGCAAATTCCTGGAGTTATTTCAACCTATTGACTTTTAATTTGATTTGAGGATGATTATTTAATAAGTTACATAAATGTAAATAACATGCAATTCACATTGCCGAAAGCGTGTCCGATATCGCACAATAACCGCTGATTTCACAGCATAGATCCCACGATGAGCAAATCATTACAAAAACCCACCATTCTGAATGTTGAAACTGTAGCCCGTTCACGACTGTTTACCGTCGAAAGCGTGGATCTGGAGTTCAGCAATGGCGTGCGGCGTGTTTATGAACGAATGCGTCCAACCAACCGGGAAGCGGTGATGATTGTGCCGATTGTGGACGATCACCTGATCCTGATCCGCGAATACGCAGTGGGAACGGAATCCTACGAATTAGGTTTTTCGAAAGGATTAATTGATCCGGGTGAAAGCGTCTACGAAGCCGCTAACCGCGAGCTAAAAGAAGAAGTGGGATTTGGTGCGAACGATCTGACTTTTTTGAAGAAGCTCAGCATGGCGCCGTCTTACTTTTCCAGCAAAATGAATATCGTGGTAGCGCAAGATCTCTACCCGGAATCGCTGGAAGGCGATGAGCCAGAGCCGCTACCACAGGTGCGATGGCCGCTAGCGCATATGATGGATTTGCTGGAAGACCCTGACTTCAACGAAGCGCGTAATGTCAGCGCACTGTTCCTCGTGCGCGAGTGGTTGAAGGAGCAGGGGCGAGTGTAAATGCGTGAACTTTGCCTGATGCACAATGCTTATCAGGCCCGCGCGGCTCCTGCAATATATTGATTTTTCTCGATGTTGCCAGACGGATAACGTGTTCACGCCGTATCCGGTATAAATAAAGTGACACTTTGTCAGCAAACAGAAAAAGGCGCCGAAGCGCCTTTTTAATCAGAACAATTCCTGTGCCTCGCCATTATCGATAATGGTCGTTCCCACCTCGTGCACCGCCTGTTGTGTCGGCTGTGTACCTTCGATGAAATACTCTTCGCGGCTGTTGCCACCATTAGCTAACTGTCCGGTGCTGCGATCGATATTCACCGTCACAATACCCGGCGGCGGCGTCAGCGGCTGTTCCGGCACGCCTTCAAGAACGGCTTTCATATAAGCGTCCCATGCAGGCTGGGCACTCTTGGCACCGCCTTCGTAACCTGAGATCTGATCTTTAATCGCTCCGGAAGCCGTTGTATGACCGAGATTACGGCGGTGATCATCAAAGCCAATCCAAACCGAGGTCACAACGCCCGGACCGTAACCCGAGAACCACGCATCTTTCGAACTGTTAGTGGTACCCGTTTTTCCGCCGATATCATGCCGTTGTAAATCACGACCTGCTCGCCAGCCGGTACCCTGCCAGCCTGGCTCACCAAAAATATTGGTGTTCAGGGCGCTCTTAATCAGGAATGCCAGCGGAGTGTTGATGACGTGCGGTGCGTACTCCTGCGCGCCAGTCTTCGCGACTAACGCCTGATTCGCCTGCTCCAGCTGCGGCATTGGTACAGAAACATTCTGCTGCTCGCGGGAGATAGCGACATCTTCAACATCGTTATTTTCCAGCACGTTCGATTTCTGCGTATCACCGTAAATCACCGGAATATCGCATTCTGGGCAGGCTACTTTCGGTTTCGCTTCGAAAATCACGCCGCCCTGATCGTTTTCAATTTTGCTGATAAACCACGGGTCCACCAGGAAGCCGCCGTTCGCCATGACCGCGTAGCCGCGCGCCACCTGCATTGGGGTGAAGGACGCTGAACCCAGCGCCAGCGATTCGGTGTGGACGATGTTTTGCGCCGGGAAGCCGAAACGTTGCAGATATTCTGCGGCGTAGTCGACGCCCATCGCCCGCATTGCGCGTACCATCACCACGTTTTTCGACTGGCCCAGTCCCTGACGTAAGCGAATTGGACCGGCATACTGCGGTGGTGAGTTCTTCGGCTGCCAGTCAGAACCGGCACCTGCATCCCAGCGGGAAATTGGCACATCGTTCAACATACTTGCCAGCGTCAGACCTTTATCCATCGCCGCGGTGTAGAGGAACGGTTTGATGTTGGAACCTACCTGACGCAGTGCCTGGGTGGCGCGGTTAAACTTGCTCTGATTGAAATCAAAGCCACCGACCAGCGCCATAACGGCACCGTTTTGCGGATTGATCGACACCAGCGCCGAGTTCACTTCCGGCACTTGTGCCAGCCACCATGCATCGCCAACCTGACGAACCCAGATTTGCTGACCCGTTTGCAGAACATCGGTCACTTTACGCGGCGTCGGTCCCTGCTGAGTATCCGAACGGTAAGGACGCGCCCAGCGAACGCCTTCCATACTCAATGCGACGGTCGACCCGTCCGCCAGCATCGCCGTCGCTTCCTGAGGATTGGCGCTGGTGACTGCGGCAGGCAGCAGCGGACCATAGGTCGGCAGCGCCTTCAGCGTATCGGTAATCTTGTTGTTATCCCACGCCGATTCGCCCACTTTCCACAGCACATTTGCCGGGCCGCGATAGCCGTGGCGCATGTCGTAGTCCAGCACGTTATTACGTACTGCCTGCTGTGCGGCCTGCTGTACTTTGCGGGTGATGGTGGTGTAAATGCGATAACCGTCTTCATAGGCACTTTCGCCATAACGGTTATACATCTCCTGGCGCACCATTTCGCTCAGGTACGGCGCAGAGAAAGCAATCTCCGGCGCGTGATAGTTAGCGTTAATCGCCTCAGTGCGTGTCTGATCGAACTGTTGTTGGGTGATATACCCTTCATCCAGCATCCGCGACAGTACGACGTTACGCCGCGCGACGGCACGATCCATTGAGTAGAGCGGATTAAAGGTGGAAGGCGCTTTCGGCAGCCCGGCTATCACCGCCATTTCGTTCAGCGTCAGTTGGTCGACCGTTTTACCGAAATAGACTTGTGCCGCAGCACCGACACCATAGGCGCGGTAACCGAGGTAAATCTTGTTCAGATAAAGCTCGAGGATCTCGTCTTTCGTCAGCAACTGTTCAATGCGAATCGCGAGGAAGACTTCCTTAATCTTACGCATCAGCGTGCGTTCTGGACTGAGGAAGAAGTTTCTCGCCAGCTGCTGGGTAATGGTACTCGCCCCTTGTGACGCGTGGCCGGAGAACAGCGCCACACTTGCCGCACGGAAGATCCCCACCGGGTCAACGCCGTGATGCTCGTAGAAGCGGCTGTCTTCCGTCGCGATAAAGGCTTTCACCATCTCCGGCGGGATTTGATCCAACGTAACCGGGATACGACGTTTCTCACCGTATTGAGCAATCAGCTCGCCATCGGCGCTGTAAATCTGCATCGGAATTTGCAGGCGAACATCTTTTAATGTCGCCACATCCGGCAGTTGTGGCTCGATGTAGCGGTATAGGCCATAAATCGAGCCTGCTCCCAGCAGAATGCAACAGACTGCAAGGATCAAAAAATACTTTACGAACTTCACTGGAAATTTCCCATTTAGTTTCATTTGGGCAGTTTATAAACAAACGCGCGGTAGTATAAAGGCAAGCCAGACGCATTGATATACCCGTCAGAGTGACGGGTGATAAGGAGATCATCACAATGGCATTTAAGATCTGGCAAATTGGTTTGCATTTACAACAGCAAGAAGCGGTAGCGGTTGCGATTGTGCGGGGCGCAAAAGAATGCTTTTTGCAACGCTGGTGGCGGTTGCCACTGGAGAACGACATAATCAAAGATGGGCGGATTGTCGATGCACAGCGGCTGGCTAAAACGTTGTTACCGTGGAGTCGCGAACTGCCGCAGCGTCATCACATTATGTTGGCGTTTCCCGCCAGTCGCACATTACAGCGGTCATTTCCGCGCCCGTCGATGTCCCTTGGTGAGCGGGAGCAAACGGCCTGGCTGTCCGGGACGATGGCCCGCGAGCTGGATATGGATCCGGACTCCCTGCGCTTCGATTACAGCGAAGACTCACTCAGTCCCGCCTATAACGTGACTGCCGCGCAAAGCAAAGAGCTGGCAACGCTGCTTACTCTGGCAGAAAGGTTGCGTGTTCATGTTAGCGCGATCACCCCGGATGCCAGTGCATTACAGCGATTCCTGCCTTTTTTACCTTCTCATCAGCAATGTCTGGCCTGGCGTGATAACGAACAGTGGCTGTGGGCGACGCGCTATAGCTGGGGGCGCAAACTGGCGGTGGGGATGACTAGCGCGAAGGAGCTGGCGGCAGCGTTATGCGTTGATCCCGAAAGCGTCGCGCTATGTGGCGAAGGCGGATTTGACCCGTGGGAGGCGGTTTCTGTTCGTCAGCCGCCGCTACCGCCGCCAGGTGGAGACTTTGCCATCGCGCTGGGGCTGGCGCTAGGGAAGGCGTACTGATGAACCCGCCAATTAATTTTTTGCCCTGGCGACAGCAACGCCGGACCGCTTTTCTTCGTTTCTGGTTGCTGATGTTCGTTGCGCCTCTGCTGCTGACCGTCGGGATAACGCTAATATTGCGTCTGACAAGCAACGCCGAAGCTCGCGTAGATGCCGTTTTGCTTCAGGCGGAACAACAACTCGCCCACAGCTTACAAATAACGAAACCACGTTTGCTGGAGCTCCAACAAATTCGTGAGCAGCGTTTGCAAAGGCAGCGCCAGCGACAATTTACCCGTGACTGGCAATCTGCGCTGGAAGCACTGGCGGCGCTTTTACCCGAACACGCCTGGCTGACAACGATAAGCTGGCAGCAGGGAACGCTGGAGATCAAGGGGCTAACAACAAGCATTACCGCGTTAAACGCGCTGGAAACGTCACTCCGCCAGGATGCTTCTTTTCATCTCAATCAGCGGGGGGCCACGCAGCAGGATGCGCAGGGATGCTGGCAATTTGAGTATCTGTTAACAAGGAAGGTTAGCGATGGACATGCTCTTTGACTGGTGGTTCGCCACATCACCCCGCCTCCGCCAGCTTTGCTGGGCATTCTGGTTGATGATGTTAGTTACGCTCATTTTTCTGTCATCGACACACCAGGAAGAGAGCGACGCATTAATTCGACTACGGGCAAGTCATTACCAGCAGTGGGCCGCACTGTATCGCCTGGTAAACACCACTCCCTTCAGTGAGGAAAAAACGCAGCCCTTTTCGCCACTGGATTTTCAGTTATCCGGCGCGCAACTGGTTTACTGGCATCCATCCGCGCAGGGAGGTGAGTTGGCGTTGAAAACGCTGTGGGAAGCAGTGCCGTCGGCATTTACACGGCTGGCAGAGCGCAACGTCAGCGTGAGCCGTTTTTCGTTAAGCGTGGAAGGTGATGACCTTTTGTTCACGCTACAACTGGAGACGCCGCATGAGGGTTAAACGCTGGTTGTTGGCAGGTATTGCATTGTGCCTTTTAACCGGTATGCGTGACCCTTTTAAACCGCCGGAAGATCTATGCCGGATTAGCGAACTTAGCCAGTGGCGCTATCAGGGGATGGTAGGGCGAGGCGAGCGCATCATCGGTGTAATAAAAGATGGGCAAAAAAAATGGCGACGGGTGCAGCAAAACGATGTGCTGGAAAACGGCTGGACGATCTTACAGCTAACGCCAGACGCACTAACGCTGGGAACCGGGACAAACTGCGAACCGCCACAATGGTTGTGGCAACGGCAAGGAGATACAAATGAAGCAATGGATAGCCGCACTACTGTTGATGCTGATACCCGGCGTACAGGCGGCAAAGCCGCAAAAAGTGACGCTGATGGTGGATGACGTTCCGGTAGCTCAGGTGTTGCAGGCGCTGGCTGAACAGGAGAAGTTGAACCTGGTGGTGTCGCCAGACGTCAGCGGTACGGTGTCGTTACATCTAACAGATGTTCCCTGGAAGCAAGCACTACAAACTGTAGTGAAAAGCGCCGGACTGATAACGCGTCAGGAGGGCAACATTCTCTCGGTGCATTCCGTTGCCTGGCAGAATGACAATATCGCCCGTCAGGAGGCGGAGCAGGCGCGGGCGCAGGCAAATCTGCCGCTGGAAAATCGCAGTATAACCCTGCAATACGCCGACGCGGGAGAACTGGCGAAAGCGGGGGAGAAGCTACTGAGTGCCAAAGGGAGTATGACCGTCGATAAACGCACCAATCGCCTTTTGCTGCGAGATAACAAAGCGGCGTTAAGCGCGCTTGAACAGTGGGTAGCGCAAATGGATCTGCCGGTCGGGCAGGTTGAGCTGTCGGCGCATATTGTCACCATTAATGAAAAAAGTTTGCGTGAGTTAGGCGTGAAATGGACGTTGGCTGATGCGCAACAAGCTGGTGGCGTTGGGCAAGTCACCACGCTTGGCAGCGACCTCTCCGTAGCGACGGCGACAACGCATGTCGGTTTTAACATTGGACGCATCAACGGACGTTTACTGGATCTTGAGCTTTCCGCGCTCGAACAAAAACAGCAGCTGGATATTATCGCCAGTCCGCGTCTGCTGGCCTCACATCTTCAGCCTGCCAGCATTAAACAGGGGAGCGAAATTCCATATCAGGTTTCCAGCGGGGAAAGTGGCGCGACGTCGGTGGAATTTAAAGAGGCCGTCCTGGGGATGGAAGTTACGCCCACGGTGTTACAAAAAGGTCGCATCCGGCTGAAATTACACATCAGCCAGAACGTTCCGGGGCAGGTGCTACAGCAGGCCGATGGCGAAGTGCTGGCGATTGATAAGCAGGAGATCGAAACGCAGGTCGAGGTCAAAAGCGGAGAAACGTTGGCGCTGGGTGGCATTTTTACCCGTAAAAATAAATCGGGTCAGGATAGCGTACCGTTGCTTGGCGACATTCCCTGGTTCGGGCAATTATTTCGTCATGACGGAAAAGAAGATGAACGACGCGAGTTAGTGGTGTTTATCACGCCACGACTGGTTTCCAGTGAGTAAACAGCCGTAAAAGCGGTAATGTTTTTACGCTGAACGTGTTTCATCTATTTGACGCGCGCAGGTATTTAGCATACAAGGAGTACCGATTTGAGAGTTGGTGCTCTTCGCTGCCTGCGTTCCATGATGATGATTTATCATTCAGGCGGCATTTTGCTGTCTTTTTTACGCTAATCTTACCCGGTGATTTATCGCCAGAGCGGTGGTAGCAAGGCAGCGCGCTTGCAGCGACCAGATATGCAGAGGGATGGGTGATTTATTCAGTTGCCAAACCCGCTGGAGTATTGAGATAATTTTCAGTCTGACTCTCGCAATATCTTATGAGGTTTCAGTTCATGTCCTGCGGCGCTCTCTGAGCGAAGCGGGTTTATCATTAACGAATAGTCTTAGTAGTACCGAAAAAATGGCAGAGAAACGCAATATCTTTCTGGTTGGGCCTATGGGTGCCGGAAAAAGCACTATTGGGCGCCAGTTAGCTCAACAACTCAATATGGAATTTTACGATTCCGATCAAGAGATTGAGAAACGAACCGGAGCTGATGTGGGCTGGGTTTTCGATTTAGAAGGCGAAGAAGGCTTCCGCGATCGCGAAGAAAAGGTCATCAATGAGTTGACCGAGAAACAGGGTATTGTGCTGGCTACTGGCGGCGGCTCTGTGAAATCCCGCGAAACGCGTAACCGTCTTTCCGCTCGTGGCGTTGTCGTTTATCTTGAAACGACCATCGAAAAGCAACTTGCACGCACGCAGCGTGATAAAAAACGCCCGTTGCTGCACGTTGAAACACCGCCGCGTGAAGTTCTGGAAGCGTTGGCCAATGAACGCAATCCGCTGTATGAAGAGATTGCCGACGTGACCATTCGTACTGATGATCAAAGCGCTAAAGTGGTCGCAAACCAGATTATTCACATGCTGGAAAGCAACTAATTCTGGCTTTATATACACTCGTCTGCGGGTACAGTAATTAAGGTGGATGTCGCGTTATGGAGAGGATTGTCGTTACTCTCGGGGAACGTAGTTACCCAATTACCATCGCATCTGGTTTGTTTAATGAACCAGCTTCATTCTTACCGCTGAAATCGGGCGAGCAGGTTATGTTGGTCACCAACGAAACCCTGGCTCCTCTGTATCTCGATAAGGTCCGCGGCGTACTTGAACAGGCGGGTGTTAACGTCGATAGCGTTATCCTCCCTGACGGCGAGCAGTATAAAAGCCTGGCTGTACTCGATACCGTTTTTACGGCGTTGTTACAAAAGCCGCATGGTCGCGATACTACGCTGGTGGCGCTTGGCGGCGGCGTAGTGGGCGATCTGACCGGCTTCGCGGCGGCGAGTTATCAGCGTGGTGTACGTTTCATTCAAGTCCCGACGACGTTACTGTCGCAGGTCGATTCCTCCGTTGGCGGCAAAACCGCGGTCAACCATCCCCTCGGTAAAAACATGATTGGCGCGTTCTACCAGCCGGCTTCAGTGGTGGTGGATCTCGACTGTCTGAAAACGCTTCCCCCGCGTGAGTTAGCGTCGGGGCTGGCAGAAGTCATCAAATACGGCATTATTCTTGACGGTGCGTTTTTTAACTGGCTGGAAGAGAATCTGGATGCGTTGTTGCGTCTGGACGGTCCGGCAATGGCGTACTGTATTCGCCGTTGTTGTGAACTGAAGGCAGAAGTTGTCGCCGCCGACGAGCGCGAAACCGGGTTACGTGCTTTACTGAATCTGGGACACACCTTTGGTCATGCCATTGAAGCTGAAATGGGGTATGGCAATTGGTTACATGGTGAAGCGGTTGCTGCGGGTATGGTGATGGCGGCGCGGACGTCGGAACGTCTCGGGCAGTTCAGTTCTGCCGAAACGCAGCGTATTATAACCCTGCTCACGCGGGCTGGGTTACCGGTCAATGGGCCGCGCGAAATGTCCGCGCAGGCGTATTTACCGCATATGCTGCGTGACAAGAAAGTCCTTGCGGGAGAGATGCGCTTAATTCTTCCGTTGGCAATTGGTAAGAGTGAAGTTCGCAGCGGCGTTTCGCACGAGCTTGTTCTTAACGCCATTGCCGATTGTCAATCAGCGTAACAACAAGAAAGGTCAGGCCGCTTATCAAGCGGTCTATTAGCTTCAGGTTAATTGCAACGTGGTAAGCATTAACCTTTTAGTGGGGTGTTAAATGGATGAATTCAAACCAGAAGACGAGCTGAAACCCGATCCCAGCGATCGTCGTACTGGTCGTTCTCGTCAATCTTCTGAACGTTCTGAGCGTACTGAACGTGGCGAACCGCAGATCAATTTTGATGATATTGAACTTGATGACACTGACGATCGCCGTCCGACTCGTGCGCAAAAAGAGCGCAATGAGGAACCGGAAATCGAAGAAGAAATTGACGAATCCGAAGATGAAACCGTGGATGAAGAGCGCGTAGAGCGTCGTCCGCGTAAGCGCAAAAAAGCAGCCAGTAAACCCGCTTCTCGCCAGTATATGATGATGGGCGTCGGCATTCTGGTTCTCCTGCTGTTGATCATCGGTATCGGTTCTGCGCTAAAAGCCCCCTCGACCCCTTCCAGCGATCAAACCGCGTCTGGCGAGAAGAGTATTGATCTTGCTGGCAATGCGACCGATCAGGCGAATGGCGTGCAGCCAGCGCCGGGAACCACGTCTGCGGAAAATACTCAGCAGGATGTTTCTCTGCCGCCGATCTCTTCTACGCCGACTCAAGGGCAAACCCCGGCGGCAACGGATGGTCAACAACGTGTTGAAGTGCAGGGTGACCTGAACAATGCGCTGACCCAGCCACAAAATCAGCAACAGTTGAATAATGTGGCGGTCAATTCCACGTTGCCGACTGAACCCGCGACGGTCGCGCCTGTTCGCAATGGCAATGCATCGCGTGACACGGCGAAAACGCAAACCGCTGAACGTCCGGCCACTACGCGTCCAGCTCGCCAGCAGGCGGTGATTGAACCGAAAAAACCGCAAGCAACCGTGAAAACGGAACCGAAGCCGGTAGCACAGACGCCGAAGCGTACTGAACCAGCTGCTCCTGTGGCGAGCACGAAGGCACCGGCTGCGACCTCTACGCCAGCACCAAAAGAGACCGCAACTACGGCTCCAGTACAGACGGCATCCCCGGCGCAAACCACGGCAACACCAGCCGCTGGAGGGAAGACCGCAGGTAATGTTGGTTCGTTGAAATCGGCACCGTCCAGCCATTACACTCTGCAGCTGAGCAGTTCCTCTAACTACGACAACCTGAACGGTTGGGCGAAGAAAGAGAATCTGAAAAACTACGTTGTCTATGAAACGACGCGTAATGGTCAGCCGTGGTATGTCCTGGTTTCTGGCGTGTACGCTTCGAAAGAAGAGGCGAAAAAAGCGGTATCTACATTGCCAGCAGATGTCCAGGCCAAAAACCCGTGGGCGAAACCGCTGCGTCAGGTACAGGCCGATCTGAAGTAATCAAGGTTATCTCCCGCAATGGTTTATCATCGCGGGAGTTGCCTGAAGCGCTGGATGCTGTCGGAGCTTTCTCCACAGCCGGAGAAGGTGTAATTAGTTAGTCAGCATGAAGAAAAATCGCGCTTTTTTGAAGTGGGCAGGGGGCAAGTATCCCCTGCTTGATGATATTAAACGGCATTTGCCCAAGGGCGAATGTCTGGTTGAGCCTTTTGTAGGTGCCGGGTCGGTGTTTCTCAACACCGACTTTTCTCGTTATATCCTTGCCGATATCAATAGCGACCTGATCAGTCTCTATAACATTGTGAAGATGCGTACTGATGAGTACGTACAGGCCGCACGCGAGCTGTTTGTTCCCGAAACAAATTGCGCCGAGGTTTACTATCAGTTCCGCGAAGAGTTCAACAAAAGCCAGGATCCGTTCCGTCGGGCGGTACTGTTTTTATATTTGAACCGCTACGGTTACAACGGCCTGTGTCGTTACAATCTGCGCGGTGAGTTTAACGTGCCGTTTGGCCGCTACAAAAAACCCTATTTCCCGGAAGCAGAGTTGTATCACTTCGCTGAAAAAGCGCAGAATGCCTTTTTCTATTGTGAGTCTTACGCCGATAGCATGGCGCGCGCAGATGATGCATCCGTCGTCTATTGCGATCCGCCTTATGCGCCGCTGTCTGCGACCGCCAACTTTACGGCGTATCACACAAACAGTTTTACGCTTGAACAACAAGCGCATCTGGCGGAGATCGCCGAAGGTCTGGTTGAGCGCCATATTCCAGTGCTGATCTCCAATCACGATACGATGTTAACGCGTGAGTGGTATCAGCGCGCAAAATTGCATGTCGTCAAAGTTCGACGCAGTATAAGCAGCAACGGCGGCACACGTAAAAAGGTGGACGAACTGCTGGCTTTGTACAAACCAGGAGTCGTTTCACCCGCGAAAAAATAATTCTCAAGGAGAAGCGGATGAAACAGTATTTGATTGCCCCCTCAATTCTGTCGGCTGATTTTGCCCGCCTGGGTGAAGATACCGCAAAAGCCCTGGCAGCTGGCGCTGATGTCGTGCATTTTGACGTCATGGATAACCACTATGTTCCCAATCTGACGATTGGGCCAATGGTGCTGAAATCCTTGCGTAACTACGGCATTACCGCCCCTATCGACGTACACCTGATGGTGAAACCGGTCGATCGCATTGTGCCTGATTTCGCTGCCGCTGGTGCCAGCATCATTACCTTTCATCCAGAAGCCTCCGAGCATGTTGACCGCACGCTGCAACTGATTAAAGAAAATGGCTGTAAAGCGGGGCTGGTATTTAACCCGGCGACACCGCTGAGCTATCTGGATTACGTGATGGATAAGCTGGATGTGATCCTGCTGATGTCCGTCAACCCTGGTTTCGGCGGTCAGTCTTTCATTCCTCAAACACTGGATAAACTGCGCGAAGTACGTCGTCGTATCGACGAGTCTGGCTTTGACATTCGTCTGGAAGTGGACGGCGGCGTGAAGGTGAACAACATTGGCGAAATCGCTGCGGCAGGTGCCGATATGTTCGTCGCTGGTTCGGCCATTTTCGATCAGCCAGACTACAAAAAGGTCATTGATGAAATGCGCAGTGAACTGGCAAAGGTAAGTCATGAATAAGTTTGAAGATATTCGCGGCGTCGCTTTTGATCTCGATGGTACGTTGGTGGACAGTGCTCCTGGTCTTGCTGCTGCGGTAGATATGGCGCTGTATGCGCTGGAGTTGCCCGTCGCAGGTGAAGAACGCGTTATAACCTGGATTGGTAACGGCGCAGATGTTCTGATGGAGCGTGCATTGACCTGGGCGCGTCAGGAACGTGCGACTCTGCGTAAAACAATGGGTAAACCGCCCGTTGATGACGACATTCCGGCAGAAGAACAGGTACGTATTCTGCGTAAACTGTTCGATCGCTACTATGGCGAGGTTGCCGAAGAGGGGACGTTTTTGTTCCCGCACGTTGCCGATACGCTTGGCGCATTGCAGGCAAAAGGCCTGCCGCTAGGTCTGGTCACCAACAAACCGACGCCGTTCGTCGCGCCACTGCTCGAAGCCTTAGATATCGCAAAATACTTTAGCGTGGTCATTGGCGGCGATGATGTGCAAAACAAAAAACCGCATCCGGACCCGCTGTTACTGGTGGCTGAGCGGATGGGAATTACCCCACAACAGATGCTGTTTGTTGGCGACTCACGCAATGATATTCAGGCGGCAAAAGCGGCAGGTTGCCCATCCGTTGGCTTAACCTACGGATATAACTACGGCGAGGCTATCGATCTCAGCCAGCCTGATGTAATTTATCAGTCTATAAATGACCTTCTGCCCGCATTAGGGCTTCCGCATAGCGAAAATCAGGAATCGAAAAATGACTAAGCCCATCGTTTTTAGTGGCGCACAGCCCTCAGGTGAATTGACCATTGGTAACTACATGGGTGCGCTGCGTCAGTGGGTAAACATGCAGGATGACTACCATTGCATTTACTGTATCGTTGACCAACACGCGATCACCGTGCGCCAGGATGCACAGAAGCTGCGTAAAGCGACGCTGGATACGCTGGCCTTGTATCTGGCTTGTGGTATCGATCCTGAGAAAAGCACCATTTTTGTTCAGTCCCACGTGCCGGAACATGCGCAGTTAGGCTGGGCGCTGAACTGCTATACCTACTTCGGCGAACTGAGCCGCATGACGCAGTTTAAAGATAAATCTGCGCGTTATGCCGAGAACATCAACGCGGGTCTGTTTGATTATCCGGTGCTGATGGCGGCGGATATCCTACTGTATCAAACCAATCTGGTGCCGGTGGGTGAAGACCAGAAACAGCACCTGGAACTGAGCCGCGATATCGCTCAGCGTTTTAATGCGCTGTACGGCGACATTTTTAAAGTGCCGGAACCGTTTATTCCAAAATCTGGCGCGCGCGTGATGTCTCTGCTGGAGCCGACCAAAAAGATGTCCAAGTCTGACGATAACCGCAATAACGTTATCGGCCTGCTGGAAGATCCGAAATCGGTAGTGAAGAAAATCAAACGCGCGGTCACTGACTCCGACGAGCCGCCGGTAGTTCGCTACGATGTGCAGAATAAAGCGGGCGTTTCCAACCTGCTGGATATTCTTTCTGCGGTAACTGGCCAGAGTATCCCGGAACTGGAAAAACAGTTCGAAGGCAAGATGTATGGTCATCTGAAAGGCGAAGTGGCTGATGCCGTTTCTGGTATGCTGACTGAATTGCAGGAACGTTATCACCGTTTCCGCAACGATGAAGCCTTCCTGCAACAGGTGATGAAAGACGGCGCGGAAAAAGCCAGTGCACACGCTTCTCGTACGCTGAAAGCGGTGTACGAAGCGATTGGTTTTGTGGCGAAGCCGTAATTTAACATTAATGCCAAAAACCGGGGAAACCCGGTTTTTTTATCCTCATTTGCAATAATCCGAAAAAATGTGAAGCGCCTCGCCGTTTCCACATCTCACAGTTGCCACTTATCTTCATTTTAATGAAGATATAAACATTCATTTTATTGAAAATATATTATGCGTCGAACGTTTATCAAAAAAGAAGGCGTCGTTATCTCGACACTGGCCCGTTATTTGTTGGGTGAAAAGTGCGGTAATCGACTGAAAACCATAGATGAGCTGGCAACTGAATGCCGTTCATCGGTTGGCCTGACGCAGGCCGCGTTGAAAACGCTGGAATCAAGCGGAGCGATACGGATTGAACGCCGTGGGCGCAATGGCAGTTATCTGGTCGAGATGGATAACAAAGCATTGCTGACTCATGTGGATATCAACAACGTGGTATGTGCGATGCCCTTGCCCTATACCCGTTTGTACGAAGGCCTGGCGAGCGGATTGAAAGCCCAATTTGATGGCATTCCTTTTTACTATGCGCATATGCGCGGCGCGGATATTCGCGTGGAGTGTTTACTTAACGGCGTGTATGACATGGCGGTGGTTTCCCGACTGGCGGCGGAAAGTTATCTCACGCAAAAAGGCTTATGCCTCGCGCTGGAGTTGGGGCCGCATACCTACGTTGGTGAGCATCAGTTGATTTGCCGTAAAGGAGAGGCTGCAAAGGTGAAACGCGTGGGGTTGGATAACCGTTCGGCGGATCAGAAAATTATGACCGATGTCTTTTTTGGCAGTAGCGATGTAGAACGTGTCGATCTCTCTTATCACGAGAGTTTACAACGCATTGTTAAAGGCGATGTCGATGCGGTGATCTGGAACGTGGTAGCGGAGAGCGAACTGACCATGCTGGGATTAGAAGCGACGCCGCTCACAGACGATCCGCGATTTTTACAGGCCACCGAAGCCGTGGTTTTGACGCGTGCCGATGATTACCCAATGCAACAACTGCTGCGTGCAGTGGTTGATAAACAGGCCCTGCTTGCCCATCAACAACGAGTGGTGAGTGGGGAACAGGAACCCAGTTATTAAATGAAAGGCATCTGAAATGGAAACCAGACTCAACCTGCTTTGTGAGGCAGGCGTTATTGATAAGGACATCTGCAAAGGCATGATGCAGGTCGTCAACGTACTGGAAACAGAGTGCCATCTACCGGTGCGCAGCGAGCAAGGAATGATGGCGATGACACATATGGCGAGCGCACTGATGCGCAGTCGCCGTGGTGAAGAAATAGAGCCGCTGGATAACGAATTGCTGGCAGAGCTGGCGCAATCCAGCCACTGGTCAGCCATTTTACAATTGCATCAGATGTTGTTGAAGGAATTCGCACTGGAAGTTAACCCGTGTGAAGAAGGCTATTTGCTGGCCAACCTTTATGGATTATGGATGGCTGCTAACGAAGAGGTTTGAGGCTCCCGACAAATCCACGTCGCACAACCTAAATATTCAAAAAAATGAATATTTAATTCAAGGAACAGAAACGAGGCAACAAGATGTTTGTAGAAGCATTGAAACGCCAGAACCCGGCACTGATTTCCGCCGCACTAAGATTGTGGCAACAGGGCAAGATCGCCCCGGACAGTTGGGTAATCGACGTGGATCAGATACTGGAAAACGGTAAGCGGCTGATTGAGACGGCGCGGCTTTACGGTATTGAACTGTATCTGATGACCAAACAGTTCGGTCGTAATCCGTGGCTGGCAGAAAAACTGCTGGCGCTGGGCTACAGCGGCATTGTGGCGGTGGATTACAAAGAGGCACGAATCATGCGCCGCGCAGGTTTACCGGTGGCGCATCAGGGGCATCTGGTACAAATCCCTTGTCATCAGGTTGCTGACGCCGTTGAACAGGGCACCGACGTCATCACCGTGTTTACACTCGACAAAGCGCGGGAAGTTTCTGCGGCAGCGGTGACGGCCGGGCGGGTCCAGCCTGTGCTGCTCAAAGTTTATAGCGACGATGATTTTCTTTATCCGGGGCAGGAGAGCGGTTTTGTACAGCATTCGCTGCACGAGGTGGTTGCTGAAATTAAGAAACTGCCGGGGTTACATTTAGCCGGATTAACCCATTTCCCTTGCCTGCTATGGGATGAGGCTGCCGGGAAAGTTTTGCCAACACCGAACCTCCAGACGCTGGTCAATGCTCGTAACCAACTTCTGAAGTCTGGAGTTGTACTTGAGCAATTAAACGCGCCTTCAGCGACCAGCTGCACTTCGCTGCCATTACTGGCGGAATACGGTGTGACTCATGCCGAACCCGGCCATGCGCTGACGGGGACGATTCCGGCAAACCAGCAGGGCGACCAACCTGAACGTATCGCCATGCTTTGGCTGAGCGAAATTTCCCATCACTTCCGTGGCGACAGTTATTGCTATGGCGGTGGCTATTACCGTCGTGGGCATGCGCATAACGCACTGGTATTTACGCCAGAAAATCAAAGCATTACTGAAACATATCTCAAAGCCGTAGATGACAGCAGTATCGACTACACCCTGCCGCTGGCAGGCGAGTATCCGGTGAGCAGTGCAGTGGTGCTCTGTTTTCGCACGCAGATTTTTGTCACCCGTAGCGATGTGGTGCTGGTGTCCGGTATTCACCGTGGCGAACCGGAAATCGTTGGTCGTTATGACAGTCTTGGAAGCTCTCTGGAGGCGTAATGGCGCGATTTGTGGTGTTAGTGATTGATAGCTTTGGCGTAGGGGCAATGAAAGATGTCACGTTGGTGCGTCCGCAGGATGCCGGGGCGAATACCTGTGGTCACATCCTGAGCCAGTTGCCGCATTTGCAGCTACCAACGCTGGAGAAAATGGGGCTAATCAACGCATTAGGTTATGCGCCAGACGATATGCAGCCGTCAGACTCCGCAACCTGGGGCGTGGCAGAGTTGCAACATGAAGGTGGCGACACCTTTATGGGGCATCAGGAAATTTTAGGCACGCGCCCGTTACCGCCGCTGCGGATGCCCTTTCGCGATGTGATTGACCGTGTTGAACAGGCATTAGTCACCGCTGGCTGGCGGGTTGAGCGCCGTGGCGAAGAGTTGCAATTTCTGTGGGTCAATCAGGCGGTTGCGATTGGCGATAATCTCGAGGCGGATTTAGGCCAGGTCTATAACATCACCGCCAATCTCTCTGTGATCTCTTTTGACGACGCAATCAAAATTGGTCGTATCGTGCGTGAGCAGGTCCAGGTCGGTCGGGTCATTACATTTGGCGGCCTGTTAACTGACAGTCAGCGCATTCTCGATGCGGCTGAAAGTAAAGAAGGGCGCTTTATTGGCATCAATGCGCCGCGTTCTGGCGCTTATGACAATGGCTTCCAGGTCGTACATATGGGCTACGGCGTCGATGAAAAAGTGCAGGTGCCGCACCAACTGCATCAAGTGGGCGTGCCCACGGTGCTGGTGGGTAAGGTGGCAGATATCGTCAGCAATCCTTATGGCGTGAGCTGGCAAAACCTGGTGGATAGCCAGCGGATTATGGATATCACCCTCGACGAATTTAACACGCATCCGACGGCGTTTATTTGCACCAATATCCAGGAAACCGACCTCGCTGGTCACGCAGAAGACGTCGCACGTTATGCTGAACGTTTGCAGGTCGTTGACCGTAACCTTGTCCGGCTTGTTGAGGCGATGCAGCCAGATGATTGCCTGGTCGTGATGGCGGATCACGGTAACGATCCGACCATTGGTCACAGCCACCATACCCGTGAAGTAGTGCCAGTGCTGGTTTATCAGCAAGGGCTGGTCCACACGCAACTCGGTGTGCGCACCACGCTTTCTGATGTGGGGGCTACCGTGTGTGAATTTTTCCGTGCGCCACCGCCACAAAATGGTCGCTCTTTTCTTTCCTCCCTCCGGTTTGCAGGAGACACCCTATGAGTTTTGATCCGACGGGCTTAACCCTCGCCCATGAGCATCTGCATATTGATCTCTCCGGCTTTAAAAACAACGTGGACTGCCGCCTTGATCAGTATGCGTTCATTTGCCAGGAGATGAACGACCTGATGGCACTGGGTGTGCGTAATGTGATTGAGATGACCAACCGTTACATGGGGCGCAATGCACAATTTATGCTCGATGTAATGCACGAGACGGGGATCAACGTGGTGGCCTGCACCGGTTATTACCAGGACGCGTTTTTCCCGCAACATGTGGCGACCCGCAGCGTGCAGGAACTGGCGCAGGAGATGGTCGATGAAATTGAACAGGGTATCGATGGCACGGAGCTGAAAGCCGGGATCATCGCGGAGATCGGCTCCAGCAAAGGAAAGATTACGCCGCTGGAAGAGAAAGTTTTTATTGCCGCCGCGCTGGCACATAACCAGACCGGACGCCCGATCTCCACGCATACGTCGTTCAGCACGATGGGGCTGGAGCAATTGGCTCTGTTGCAAGCCCACGGAGTTGATCTTTCGCGCGTCACCGTTGGTCACTGCGATCTGAAAGACAACCTCGACAACATTTTGAAGATGATCGATCTCGGCGCGTATGTGCAGTTCGACACCATCGGCAAGAACAGTTACTACCCGGACGAAAAGCGCATTGCGATGCTCCACGCGCTACGTGACCGTGGTTTGCTGAATCGCGTCATGCTGTCGATGGATATTACGCGCCGCTCCCATTTAAAAGCCAACGGTGGTTATGGCTATGACTATTTATTAACCACCTTTATTCCGCAATTGCGCCAGTCAGGATTCAGTCAGGCCGATGTGGATGTGATGTTACGTGAAACTCCCTCTCAATTTTTCCAATAAGGACAGACTCATGAAAAAGATTGGTGTTGCAGGCTTACAGCGTGAGCAGATTAAAAAAACCATTGAAGCGACGGCTCCTGGCTGTTTTGAAGTTTTCATTCATAACGACATGGAAGCGGCGATGAAGGTGAAATCCGGGCAACTGGATTACTACATCGGCGCGTGTAATACCGGTGCGGGCGCGGCATTGTCGATTGCCATCGCGGTGATTGGCTATAACAAAAGTTGCACCATTGCCAAACCAGGCATTAAAGCGAAAGACGAACATATCGCCAAAATGATCGCCGAAGGGAAAGTGGCGTTTGGGCTTTCCGTTGAGCATGTCGAACACGCGATTCCGATGCTGATTAACCATCTGAAATAAAAGGCACGACTATGGATCTGTATATTCAGATTATCGTGGTGGCGTGCCTGACGGGTATGACATCGCTTCTGGCGCATCGCTCGGCAGCCGTTTTTCATGACGGTATCCGCCCGATCCTGCCGCAACTGATTGAAGGCTATATGAACCGTCGTGAGGCGGGGAGTATCGCTTTTGGTCTGAGCATTGGTTTTGTGGCCTCGGTGGGGATCTCTTTTACCCTGAAAACCGGGTTGCTCAACGCATGGTTACTCTTTCTTCCTACCGATATCCTCGGTGTCCTGGCGATAAACAGCCTGATGGCGTTTGGCCTTGGTGCACTCTGGGGCGTACTGATCCTCACCTGCCTGCTGCCGGTAAACCAGCTGCTGACCGCGCTACCGGTGGATGTATTAGGTAGTCTGGGGGAATTAAGCTCGCCAGTGGTTTCAGCTTTTGCACTGTTCCCGTTGGTGGCGATTTTCTACCAGTTTGGCTGGAAGCAAAGTCTGATCGCCGCCGTGGTAGTGTTGATGACCCGTGTGGTGGTAGTGCGCTATTTCCCGCATCTCAATCCGGAATCCATCGAAATCTTTATTGGCATGGTGATGCTGCTGGGGATCGCGATAACTCACGACCTGCGTCATCGTGATGAAAATGATATTGATGCCAGCGGGCTTTCGGTGTTTGAAGAACGCACGTCGCGGATTATCAAAAACTTACCGTATATCGCCATCGTAGGGGCGCTGATTGCCGCCGTTGCCAGCATGAAGATTTTTGCTGGTAGTGAAGTGTCGATCTTCACCCTGGAGAAAGCATATTCCGCAGGCGTTACACCGGAGCAATCGCAAACGCTGATCAACCAGGCGGCGCTGGCGGAATTTATGCGCGGGCTTGGCTTTGTGCCGTTGATTGCCACCACGGCCTTAGC
The DNA here is from genome assembly GCF_009820115.1 of Escherichia sp. HH41S. Classification (NCBI taxonomy): domain Bacteria; kingdom Pseudomonadati; phylum Pseudomonadota; class Gammaproteobacteria; order Enterobacterales; family Enterobacteriaceae; genus Escherichia; species Escherichia sp. HH41S. The sequence goes on along the minus strand of NZ_VNXE01000041.1, from coordinate 30,204 downwards.
CACCGGCGTATATGCAGTTGCGGGCTTTACCTTTGTTTATGCGATGGGCTATCTCTCGCCGAATCCGATGGTTGCGGCGGTATTAGGCGCAGTGGTTATTTCGGCAGAAGTCCTGTTACTTCGTTCGATCGGCAAATGGCTGGGACGCTACCCATCGGTACGTAATGCGTCGGATAACATCCGTAACGCCATGAATATGCTGATGGAAGTGGCTCTGTTGGTCGGTTCGATTTTCGCAGCAATTAAAATGGCGGGCTATACCGGATTCTCCATCGCGGTTGCCATTTACTTCCTCAACGAATCCCTGGGCCGTCCGGTACAGAAAATGGCGGCACCGGTCGTAGCAGTAATGATCACCGGCATCCTGCTGAATGTTCTTTACTGGCTTGGTCTGTTCGTTCCGGCTTAAGGAAGGCACCTATGAAGATGTTTCCTTTGCAAAGCCTGACGCTTATTGAAGCGCAGCAAAAGCAGTTTGCGTTGGTGGATACGATTTGCCGCCATTTTCCCGGCAGCGAGTTTCTTACATGCGGGGATTTAGGCTTAACGCCGGGCCTGAATCAACCGCGCATTACTCAGCGTGTGGAGCAGGTGCTGGCTGATGCGTTTCATGCGCCAGCGGCGGCGCTGGTGCAGGGCGCGGGTACTGGAGCAATTCGCGTCGGGCTGGCAGCTTTGCTCAAATCGGGGCAGCGTCTTCTGGTGCATGACGCGCCTGTTTACCCGACGACTCAGGTCATTATTGAGCAGATGGGGCTGACGCTTATTACTGCTGATTTCAACGACCTGTCGGCGCTTAAACAGGCCATTAAAGAGCAACAACCTGATGCCGCGCTGGTGCAGCATACGCGCCAACAGCCGCAGGACAGCTATGTGCTGGCAGATGTGCTGGCAACATTGCGTTCGGCTGGCGTTCCTGCGTTAACCGATGACAATTATGCGGTGATGAAGGTGGCTCGAATTGGCTGCGAATGCGGCGCGAATGTTTCGACATTCTCCTGTTTCAAGCTGTTTGGACCAGAGGGTGTTGGCGCAGTGGTAGGTGATGCCGATGTTATTAACCGGATCCGCGCCACGCTCTATTCCGGCGGCAGTCAGATCCAGGGCGCACAGGCGCTGGAAGTCTTGCGTGGTTTGGTGTTTGCGCCAGTGATGCACGCGGTGCAGGCGGGGGTATCTGAGCGGTTGCTGGCTTTACTTAACGGTGGCGCGGTGGCGGAAGTTAAAAGCGCCGTTATTGCCAATGCGCAGTCGAAGGTGTTGATTGTGGAGTTTCATCAACCGATTGCCGCCAGAGTGCTTGAAGAGGCGCAAAAGCGCGGCGCGTTGCCTTACCCGGTCGGCGCAGAGTCAAAATATGAAATCCCGCCGCTCTTTTATCGCCTTTCCGGAACGTTTCGTCAGGCGAATCCGCAATTAGAACATTGTGCAATTCGCATTAACCCGAATCGCAGCGGTGATGAGACGGTATTGCGGATTTTGCGCGAGAGTATTGCCAGCGTTTAATTCTGGGAACGATGTTTTCGCAGAGGATGGAGAAAAATACGCCCTCGGAAAATTCAGAGGGCGTTAGCTCATTAAATCGGTGTTAGCCGATTTCTGTCAGAGACTTACTGTGCAGTAGGACCGCAACCGCCAATGATTTTAGAAATAGAAATTGCCGGGTGCAGCAGGTAGTCGTAAGAGCAGTTCTTATCACGGTTTTCAATATGACCAGTACATGCAGTTAACGTAGCCAGTACCGCACCAACCAGTGCAACTTTAATAAATTTGTTCATTTACATTCCCTATGTATTATATATTAATTAATATTCATTGATTATATGAATATAAGCAGACTGCTCATTAAGAACGATACAGGAATATTTAATCGGCGTCAGTGAGTGAATGACTTAATTTTGTAAGTCGCTGTAACGGTGAAGATAACCCATTAGCAAATGATATTTACTAAGAGGTTATGATTTATTTGCTGACTATATAAAAAGAGTGATAAAGAGGGCCAGAATTATCTGGCCCGGGTAAAATTAATGGTTAGAGAACCAGTTCAATTTATCGCGCAGGCCAACGACCCGACCAATAATAATTAATGAGGGACTGTTCATTTGCTGCGCCAGCTCGCCCAGCTGCGAGAGTGTACCGTCAATCACGCGTTGCGTTACCGCCGTACCGTTTTCGACAATCGCCACCGGCATTTCGCAAGGCATTCCGTGTTCAATCAGTTTTTGCTGAATGGTCGCGGCCTGATTAAGCCCCATATAGAACACCAGCGTCTGTTTTTCGGCTGCCAGGTTTTCCCAGTCCAGCTCGCCACCGGTTTTTAAGTGTCCGGTAATTAAGCGTACGCTCTGAGCATAATCGCGATGCGTGAGCGGAATGCCCGAATAGGCAGAGCAACCAGACGCTGCGGTAATACCCGGAACTACTGAGAACGGAATACCCGCATTGCACAGTGTTTCAAGCTCTTCGCCACCACGGCCAAAAATAAACGGATCGCCGCCTTTCAGACGCACCACGCGTTTACCTTTTTGCGCTTCCCGCAGCAGGATCTGGTTAATCTCTTCCTGCGGTACGCAGTGATATCCCGCGCGTTTACCGACGAAGACACGATCCGCATCGCGGCGTACCAGATTCATAATATCGTCTGAAACCAGACGGTCGTAGACCACCACATCAGCCTGCTGAATTTGTTGCAGACCTTTCAGCGTCAGCAGACCGGCATCGCCAGGACCTGCGCCAACCAGCACCACTTCACCGCGATGATCGAGCGGTTCATTGATTAACTGTTCGGTCGTTTCGGTAATGGCTTTCTGATCGTTGTTCGCCAGCGACTGCGCCAGGCGATCATTAACGAACAGTTTTTCCCAGAAACGGCGACGTTCACTCATCGTGGCGAACTGTTGTTTGACCCGACCGCGTAACTGCCCTGCATATTTTGCCACCTGGCCGAGATGCAGCGGCAGCAGTGATTCAAGTTTTTCGCGTAACAGTCGCGCCAGGACCGGAGAGGTACCGCCAGAGGAGACCGCTACCATGAGCGGGGAGCGGTCAATAATCGACGGCATAATAAAGCTGGCGGCTTTCGGCGCATCGACCACGTTACAGAAGATACGACGAGATTCGGCGGCTTCGCTGACACGCTGGTTAAGCGCGTCATCATCCGTCGCCGCAATTGCCAGCCAGCAGGTGTCGAGAAGGCTTTCATCAAATGGCCCTTCGACGAGGGTTAACATGCCTGCATCTGCCCATGCGGTGAACTGTGGAATAAACGCTAATGCATTCACCGTTAAGCGAGCACCTGCGTCTAACAGCAACCTTGCTTTGCGTTCCGCGACATCACCACCGCCGACGATCAAACAGTCGCGGTCGCGTAATTGGCAAAATATAGGCAAATGATCCACGTAAAAACCCCTTAATAATTAACCGGCAGCCGTTTCAGTTTGATTAAATTTGTCCGCAACCGGACGATTAGCTTTCGGCGTAGCATACCAATAACCCAATCCCATGAATACGGCACCCGATAAAGTATTACCCAGCGTCACCCACAGCAGGTTATGACCAATACCCGCCAGCGTGTAGGCTTCGCTGTGGTTGCCGAACCATGAGAGCGCGAACAGCGTCATGTTAGCGATGGAGTGCTCGTAACCGGACGCAATAAACGCCAGCAGACACCACCAGATTGCGATAAATTTCGCCGCGCCTTCAGTACGCAGTGCCATCCAGATTGCCAGACAAACCAGCCAGTTACACAATGCGCCTTTGAAGAACAGTACCATTGCCGGTGCGGTGGTTTTAGCCAGCGCGACGGAGTGAACAATACTGGTATCTACTGGCAAAAGGCTACCACCGCCCCAGCTATAAAGCATGGCAACAAAGACGGAACCGACCAGGTTACCCAGCCAGGTTTGCGGCAGGATTGCCCACATTTGCCCGTGGCTAATGGTGCCCGCTTTCACCCCAAAGGTGAGGAACATGGTGTGTCCGGTGAACAGTTCAGAACCGGCGATAATGACCAGCGTTAAAGCGATACCAAAGGTCGCGCCCATCACCAGCGGACGTACGGACGGATCGAGCAAATTACCGAGCGTGAAAATCAGGATGATTCCCAGCCCCACATACGCGCCCGCCATCGCGGAGCTTACCCAGAAGCCGAGCGGGTTATTTGCCGACAGGCGTGCAATGCGCGCAGCGTTAGCCGCACACTTATTAATAGTGTCTGTAAACATTTGATTATCCTTTAAAAAATAAAAACAAAAAATAAAACAAAAAGTTTAAAAAATGTCCTGCAATATACTTAAGGTCATTACAGGACAATGCAAAAAGGGGAGGCATTGCGCCTCCCGTTAAAACAATTAACCGCGTAGCTGTACCACGCCGTCTTTCACTCGTGCCTCGTAATGCTTGACGGAAAACTGTTCATCTTCCATGCATAAACCGTCGCTTAAGCGAAAACGCTGTTTTTTCAGCGGACTGGCGACCCACAGCTCGCCCTGGTGTTCCGCAATCAGCCCGCGTGACAGCACGCTGGATTCGAAGAACGGATCGATGTTGCTGATCGCAAACACCTGGTCGCTGTGATACGGGCGGAAAATCGCTACCTGCTCGTCACCTAACAGCGCGCAGACGCCGGTTTCAGGCAGGATGTCATCAATTTTGCAGATGTCTTTCCACTGGCTCATGCGTTGTCCTCCACCAGAGTTACCGGGATACGTTCATACGGCGTTGCCGGACGGTGCTGTTCGCGCTCTGGCACCATCTGCACGTTCGGGTCACGCTTATCGCTGTTGATGAAGTGTTTGAAGCGAGTCTGCGCAGACGGCGTATTGACCGTTTCAGTCCACTCACACACTACCGCTTCACGCAGGCGCGCCATCTCTTCTTCCAGATGTGCGTTCAGCCCCAGCTTGTCGTCAATGATCACCGCTTTCAGGTAATCAATGCCGCCTTCGAGGTTTTCTAACCACGGTGCGGTACGCGTCAGTTTGTCGGCAGTACGGATGTAGAACATCATGAAGCGGTCAAGATATTTGATCAGCGTTTCGCGATCGATATCCGCTGCCAGCAGATCCGCATGACGCGGTTTCATGCCGCCGTTACCGCACACATACAGGTTCCAGCCTTTTTCAGTGGCGATAATACCCACATCTTTACCCTGAGCTTCTGAACATTCACGGGTACAGCCGGAGACACCGAACTTCATTTTGTGCGGCGTACGGATGCCTTTGTAGCGGTTTTCCAGTTCCACGCCGAGGCCGACGCTGTCGCCAACGCCGTAGCGGCACCAGGTGCTACCCACGCAGGTTTTCGCCATACGCAGTGCTTTCGCATAGGCATGACCGGTTTCGAAACCTGCTTCAATCAGCTGACGCCAGATCTCCGGCAGATCGTCTTTCTGTGCGCCAAACATCGCCAGACGCTGGGAGCCGGTGATTTTGGTGTAGAGATTAAATTCACGCGCGATACGACCCACTGCCATCAGCCCTTCTGGGGTGATTTCACCACCTGGAGAACGCGGGATCACCGAGTAGGTGCCGTCTTTCTGGATGTTCGCGAGGAAGTTGTCGTTAGAATCCTGTAGCGGAGTATGTTCCGGCTTCAGAATGTATTCGTTCCAGCAGGAGGCCAGCAGTGAACCGACGGTCGGTTTACAAACCTCACAACCGTAGCCTTTACCGTGTTTCGCCAGCAGTTCTTCGAAGGTTTTAATGCCTTCAACGCGGATCAAATGGAACAGTTCCTGACGTGAATAAGCAAAGTGTTCGCACAGGTTATTGTTAACTTCGATACCCTGTTTTGCCAGTTCCGCGTTCAGTACCTGAGTGACCAGCGGGATACAGCCACCGCAGCCAGTACCCGCTTTGGTTTCGGCTTTCAGCGCCGCAACGGTGTGGCAGCCTTTGTTGATGGCAGCAATCAGATCGCCTTTGGTGACGTCAAAGCAGGAGCAGATTTGCGCGCTGTCCGGCAGTTTATCAACACCAATAGACGGCTTGCCGCTACCTGAGTGCACCGGCAGAATCAGAGAATCCGGGTTTTCCGGCAGCTCGATTGCGTTCAGCACCAGTTGCAGCAGGTTACCGTAGTCGCTGGTATCACCCACCAGTACTGCACCGAGCAGGGTTTTGTTGTCTTCGCTGACAATCAGGCGTTTGTAGATCTCTTTACTTTCGTCGAGGTAAACGTAGCTACGTGCGCCAGGCGTGCGACCGTGAGCATCACCAATACCGCCTACGTCTACGCCCAGCAGTTTCAGCTTGGCGCTAAGGTCAGCACCTTCAAAGGCGTTTTCGCTACCGAGAATATGGTCAACGGCGACCTGCGCCATTTTGTAGCCAGGTGCTACCAGACCAAATACACGGTTGTTCCAGCTTGCGCATTCACCGATGGCGTAGATATCTGGATCGGAAGTCTGGCAGGAATCATTTATGACGATACCCCCACGCGGAGCAACGTCCAGACCACACTGGGTTGCCAGCTTATCGCGCGGACGGATACCGGTAGAGAAGACGATAAAGTCGACTTCCAGTTCGCTGCCGTCGGCAAAACGCATGGTTTTACGCGCTTCGACACCTTCCTGCACAATCTCAAGAGTGTTTTTGCTGGTGTGAACGCGTACACCCATGCTTTCGATTTTGCGACGCAATTGCTCGCCGCCCATCTGATCAAGCTGTTCCGCCATCAGCATAGGGGCAAATTCGATAACGTGGGTTTCAATGCCTAAGTTTTTCAGCGCGCCAGCGGCTTCCAGACCTAACAGGCCGCCACCAACAACGGCACCGCGTTTGCTGCGACGGGCGCAGGATTCAATGGCGTTGAGGTCTTCAATGGTGCGATAGACAAAGCAGTCCTGAGTATCAGAACCTTTAATTGGCGGGATCCACGGGTAGGAACCGGTCGCCATGATCAGCTTGTCATAAAAAACGGTGCGCCCGGCGCTGGAGTGAATCACCTTCTCCTGACGGTTGATGGTGATAGCGCGTTCGCCGACCAGAACTTTAATACCGTGTTTTTCGTAAAAGCCTTCGCGCACCAGCGACAGCTCTTCGGCGGTGTGGTGAGAGAAGTAAGACGAGAGGTGTACGCGGTCATAAGCGATGCGCGGTTCTTCACAGAAAACGGTAATATCAAAGTTGGCCGCATCAGATTTATCAAGAAGATCTTCGATAAAGCGATGGCCGACCATACCGTTACCGATAATTGCGAGTCTGACTTTGCTCATTTTTGCCTCGATTTCTTTTCTATTACCGCCTACCTTAACGATTCAGCAACCCCGCTTATTGATGTAAATCAAATTCACCTTTATATACTCCTTAAGAGGTATATTGCTGATTTGTATAAATTTTCTTAAGTCACGGAATTGTCTGACATTTCATTCGTGTGCAAAAAATAGACAAAATGAAAGGGTTTATAGAAATAGACGTACGTAGCGGGGTAAGTGAGGAAAAGGCCGGACGACGATAGCGCCGCCCGGCATGAGCAATTAATGAGAGGTCAGGGTGTTATGCTGACGGTGACGGCTGACGAAACCTAACAGGAAGCACATTACAAAGACGACAGCGTACAGACCGTTTGCCGTCAGCAGCGCCGCCTTTGGACCGCTATGTTCAACAATCGGGCCGGTAACGACAAAGGTCAGCATGGTACCGATGGTCCCGCAGGTCAGGACAAAGTTAACCAGTTTTGGTGACGGTACTTTGGTTTGCTGTGAACCCAGGGTGATGATGGTGGTATAGATCGCGCTGGAGAAGAAGCCCAGGGCGAGAATTGACCACGCCATATGTGCCGGTGTTCCGGTGTTAAAGACGTACATCAGAATCGCAGCCAGACCGGCCAGTACGGTCAGAATACGTTGCAAATCAAAGAAGCGAAGAATAAAGCTGAACGCCCACATGCCGACCATATATGACATCCAGAAGTTACTCACCAGCGTACCTGCGTCGTTCAGGCTCATGCCCAGGCCTTTGGCATACTCTGGTACCCAGGAGATAAAACCTAACTGACCGAGGATGTAGCACAGCGCTGCAATTGAGAGAAACAGTACGCCGATGCCCCATTTTTCTTTCGCTACTGGAGCATCCGTTTTTGGCGCATGTTTGCCCAGTGCCGGAAACTCACAGCCGAAGGTCAGAATAAAAATAGCGACGTAAACCAGCCCGATGCAGGCATAAACCCAGTACCACTCAATGCTGCGCGCCAGCAGAAACGCGGCGATCATTGGGAAAATCATCCCTGCCATACTGAAGAAGGAGTCGGTAAATAACAGGCGAGAACCGCGCTGACGCCCTTCATACATTTGTGTTATCAGGAATGTACCAATCGACATGGTGATGCCGCTGACCACCCCGAGAATGAACATCGCTGCCGAGAAAAGCGCCAGGCTATGGCTGAACATCAAACCGGCAACCGCCAGCACCATCAGGAGAAAGCCAAAACGTAACTGCGTTTTCAACGGGACGATTTCCATCAGCCAGGCATTGAGGAAGATAGAGATTAAAATGCCAGCATTGAGGAAGGTGAAGGTGTTACTCATACTGGAAACAGGCAGATTGAAATAATCGGCGATATTTCCCATCACCATCCCGGTGACAATAACCAACGCACCCGTCAGTGCGTAGGAGAGAAAGCTAATCCATGTGAGCTTGATGCGATTGCTGTTAGTCATGATTGGCCTGCGTTCAAAAATAAAATGGCATAGCGGGATATGCCGCGAGCGGGCGATTTTAGGTGATTTTGTGATCTGTTTAAATGTTTTATTGCAATCGGTTGCTAAATTGCATTTTGAGGGTGATTTTGATCACGGAATAAAAAGTGATCGTCAGGTTACATATATTTCAGATACGTAAAATTAGGTAAAGGGATGGCCTTGTTCTTGAAGGCTATTTAGAATCTCTTCACTTGCTTTTTTTCTGCTCTGTTTGTTAAGGAAATCTCATGTTCAAATCGACCCTGGCGGCGATGGCTGCTGTTTTCGCTCTTTCTGCTCTTTCTCCCGCAGCAATGGCAGCGAAAGGGGACCCGCACGTATTGTTGACAACCTCAGCTGGTAACATCGAACTGGAGCTGGATAAACAAAAAGCGCCAGTATCTGTGCAAAACTTTGTCGATTATGTGAACAGCGGTTTTTATAACAACACAACCTTTCACCGCGTCATTCCTGGCTTTATGATTCAGGGCGGCGGTTTCACCGAGCAGATGCAGCAGAAAAAACCAAACCCGCCAATCAAAAATGAAGCCGATAACGGCCTGCGCAACACGCGTGGCACCATCGCGATGGCGCGTACCGCTGACAAAGACAGCGCCACCAGCCAGTTCTTTATCAACGTTGCCGATAACGCCTTCCTCGACCATGGTCAGCGTGATTTCGGTTACGCGGTATTTGGTAAAGTGGTGAAAGGCATGGACGTTGCCGATAAGATTTCCCAGGTGCCGACTCATGACGTTGGTCCGTACCAGAATGTGCCGTCAAAACCGGTAGTTATCCTCTCCGCTAAAGTCCTGCCGTAATGATTTCTCGCGCGGGCAATCTTGCCCGCGCTTCTGCTCTCCCGGCGTAACCCGGATTTGCCGCTTATACTTGTGGCAAATGGACACGTTCAGGGAGGCATCAAGTGAAGAAACTCACCGATAAGCAAAAGTCCCGTCTCTGGGAGCTTCAGCGTAATCGTAATTTCCAGGCCAGTCGCCGTCTTGAAGGCGTCGAGATGCCTTTAGTTACTCTTACTGCCGCAGAGGCTTTAGCGCGCCTTGAAGAGCTGAGGAGGCACTATGAGCGATAAATTCGGCGAAGGGCGCGATCCGTATCTTTATCCTGGCCTTGATATCATGCGTAACCGGCTGAACATCCGCCAGCAACAGCGGCTGGAACAGGCCGCTTACGAAATGACGGCGCTGCGTGCTGCGACCATTGAGCTTGGTCCGCTGGTGCGCGGTTTACCGCATTTGCGCACTATCCATCGCCAGCTGTATCAGGATATTTTCGACTGGGCGGGGCAACTGCGTGAAGTTGATATTTATCAGGGCGATACGCCTTTCTGCCACTTTGCTTATATCGAAAAAGAGGGCAATGCCCTGATGCAGGATCTGGAGGAAGAAGGGTATCTGGTTGGCCTGGAGAAAACGAAGTTCGTCGAGCGGCTGGCACACTACTATTGTGAAATCAACGTCCTGCATCCCTTCCGGGCGGGAAGTGGTCTGGCACAGCGGATCTTCTTCGAGCAACTGGCGATTCATGCTGGTTATCAACTGAGCTGGCAGGGTATCGAAAAAGAGGCCTGGAATCAGGCAAATCAGAGTGGGGCAATGGGTGATCTCACTGCGCTGCAGACGATATTTAGCAAAGTGGTAAGCGAAGCCGGGGAATCTGAGTAAAATAGCGCGGTTCTTTCGTACCGGAGCCGCCATGATCCTGCTTATTGATAACTACGATTCTTTCACCTGGAACCTCTACCAGTATTTTTGTGAACTGGGGGCCGACGTGTTGGTTAAGCGCAACGATGCGTTAACGCTGGCGGATATCGACACACTCAAACCGCAGAAAATTGTTATCTCACCTGGACCCTGTACGCCGGACGACGCAGGGATCTCCCTGGACGTTATTCGCCACTACGCCGGGAGTTTGCCGATTCTTGGCGTCTGCCTCGGTCATCAGGCAATGGCGCAGGCTTTTGGTGGCAAAGTTGTGCGCGCAGCAAAGGTCATGCACGGCAAAACCTCGCCGATCACACATAACGGTGAGGGCGTTTTTAAGGGGCTGGCAAATCCACTCACCGTGACACGCTACCATTCGCTGGTGGTGGAGCCTGACTCATTACCGGAGTGCTTTGAAGTGACGGCCTGGAGCGAAACCCGCGAGATTATGGGGATTCGTCATCGCCAGTGGGATCTGGAAGGTGTGCAGTTCCATCCAGAAAGTATTCTCAGCGAACAAGGGCATCAACTGCTGGCTAATTTCCTGGAACGCTGATTTCTGATTGCCATTCAGTGATTTTTTATGCATATTTTGTGATTATAATTTCACATTGAGTTATGCGTAACAGGGTGATCATGAGATGGCAATTGAACAAACAGCAATTACACGCGCGACTTTCGATGAAGTGATCCTGCCGATTTATGCTCCGGCAGAGTTTATTCCGGTAAAAGGTCTGGGCAGCAGAATCTGGGATCAGCAAGGCAAGGAGTATGTCGATTTCGCGGGTGGCATTGCAGTTACGGCGTTGGGCCATTGCCATCCTGCGCTGGTGAACGCGTTAAAAACCCAGGGCGAAACTCTGTGGCATATCAGTAACGTTTTTACCAATGAACCGGCGCTGCGTCTTGGTCGTAAACTGATTGAGGCAACGTTTGCCGAACGCGTGGTGTTTATGAACTCCGGCACGGAAGCTAACGAAACAGCCTTTAAACTGGCACGCCATTACGCCTGTGTGCGTCATAGCCCGTTCAAAACCAAAATTATCGCCTTCCATAACGCTTTTCATGGTCGTTCGCTGTTTACCGTCTCGGTGGGCGGGCAGCCAAAATATTCCGACGGCTTTGGGCCAAAACCGGCAGACATCATCCACGTTCCCTTTAATGATCTCCACGCAGTGAAAGCGGTGATGGATGATCATACCTGTGCGGTGGTGGTTGAACCGATTCAGGGCGAGGGCGGCGTGACGGCTGCGATGCCAGAGTTTTTGCAGGGCTTGCGCGAACTCTGTGATGAGCATCAGGCATTATTGGTGTTTGATGAAGTGCAGTGCGGGATGGGGCGGACCGGCGATCTGTTTGCTTACATGCATTACGGCGTGACGCCGGATATTCTGACCTCCGCCAAAGCGTTAGGCGGCGGCTTCCCGATTAGCGCCATGCTGACTACGGCGGAGATTGCTTCTGCGTTTCATCCTGGTTCTCACGGTTCCACCTACGGCGGCAATCCACTGGCCTGTGCAGTAGCTGGCGCGGCGTTTGATATCATCAATACCCCTGAAGTGCTGGAAGGCATTCACGCGAAACGCCAGCGTTTTGTGGACCATTTGCAGAAGATCGATCAGCAGTACGATGTGTTTAGCGATATTCGCGGTATGGGGCTGTTGATTGGCGCAGAGCTGAAACCACAGTACAAAGGTCGGGCGCGTGATTTCCTGTATGCGGGTGCCGAGGAAGGCGTAATGGTGCTGAATGCCGGGCCTGATGTGATGCGTTTTGCGCCATCGCTGGTGGTGGACGATGCGGATATCGATGAAGGGATGCAACGTTTCGCCCACGCAGTGGCGAAGGTGGTTGGGGCGTAAATAAGACACGTCAGCGTCGCATCAGGCAAAAGATGTCGGATGCGGCGTGAACGCTGTATCCGAAGGTAGCCTGTATTACGCCTTCGAATCCCGCAACTTGCGACTCAGCCAAATCCCATGATGTGGTCGCTGACGCCATGCCATCGACGAAATGGTGTGCATGGTGTTCAGATGACCAATAACCCGCTGTAAATGCTGCTCCAGCGTACCTGCCGCGCCTTCGTGCGGCTGCATCTCCGGCGCATCCATGATATTGGCATCGCCAGAACTCCCCGGTTCGTCATATTCCAGTCGCTGCTGACAACGCTGAATGGCGATTTCACAAGACTGCAAATATTCTTGCGCCAGTTCAGGTGGTAATGCCCGGTGTTCCCGTGCCAGCGTGGTCATGGCATTGATATGCTCAACAATAAACTGACTGTGCGTTACCCACAGTTTCATATCTGCCAGATAATGGCTGTTGAATGCCGGTTCCTGCATCGCCTGATTCAATGAGTTATACAGAGTGTTATGCGCCTGATTCACCCGCATTCGCTGCCAGGCCAGTGGCGTTGGTTGCGGATCTTCACTCAGAATCAAACGAATCGCTTCCTGATAGGCTTCTAAAGCGTCATGGGCGTTTTTACGCAATAACCCGCTCTGCCACTGCGGCCACAGCCAGACTGTTCCGCCGAAAGCAATCAAACAACCAATAATGGTGTCGATAAGACGCGGAAGGATGTACTGCTCACCGTTCAGCCACAACAGTTGCAGGGTATATACTGCGGTAATGGTAAAACCGACCGTCGCCCAGCCGTAGTTTTTGCGCAATATCAGGTAGCTGGCGAGGGTGGTAATCAGCATCAAGGTCAGGGTGTAACCTTCGGGAATTTTAAAGTGCAGCGCCACGCCCGCAATGATTAACCCGACCACGGTTCCCACGGAGCGATTCACAATCCTCAGACGGGTTGCGCCATAGCCATTTTGCGTCACCAGCAATACTGTCATCAGGATCCAGTACGACTTCGGCAGATGCAGCGCGGTGCCCATCAGGCTGGCAACGCTTAACATCACACTGAGTCGTCCAGCATTGCGTAGCGCTGGAGATTTCAGTGACAGATAACTTTTTAGCGCCGGCAGTAACGGCATTCGCCGCTGTTTATCGGCCAGTAAATCACGGGCATAGAGCGGTTTTTGGGTGCGTAGTACACGAGCGATGCGGCTGAAGTGCCAATAGCAGAATTGCCCAACAGGATTATCCGGATGCTGGCGGGCGATTTTTTCCAGTGCGCCAATTTGTTTTTCCATCGTAAAGCGCGTCGGCAGGCGATGGTAAAGAATGTCATCAGCCAGCACGCGCAGGCGAGTGGCGACAGTTTGCGCATTCCAGCGGATAACTTCTTCTGCATGGCTACGCTCGACCAGCTTTTGCACCTCTTCCGGCTGATGCAAACTGACCGAAATATGTTCCTGCAAATCCAGCGCCTCCTGGAAAATACGCAGCATCCGCTTGTAATCGGTATTATTTTGCGCGGAAAGCATATGCATTTGCTGATAGCACTGGGTAATTAAATCGACCGCTTTTTGCTGGCGCACCAGCAGCGGCGGCAGCGCTTTTTCAGGGTCGGTGTGCTGGGTAAGCAGGCTGTATTTAGCTTCGCAATAATCTGCCAGTTCACGGTACAGCAGACTTAGTGACTCGCGCAGCGGTTGTTCGCGCCAGATCCAGAACCAAAACCAGTTAAACAATCCGTACCAGAGAGTGCCCAACGCATAGATGAGCAACGGTTCCCAGACTGGCATGTATCCCGCCAGACTGAGGGTAAAAATGGCGGCGAGCAGCGATGCGGGAAGCAATTTTGCGTGCAATGGCCCCAGCTCAGCAGTGACGCCAAGTACCAGCGTTAGTCCAGTCAGCAAAAAGGGCAAGGGAACATCTTTTGCCAGTAACAGCTGTGTCAGCAAGCTACAGGTGGCAAACAGCGACGCACCAATGATTAAGCGTTTGAAAAAACGTTTATGAGGCGTATCAAGGCCCGCAATATTGCAACAAGCAGGAACGAGGGAGAAGAGCAGACCGAATCGTAATTCGCCAAGCATTAACCCAACGGCCACGGGCAAACATAGCACTAGCGTTTGTCGTAGTGCATAGTTGATATCGGGGTGATAAATCAGTCTGCGCCACATCGGGGGAAACAAAATGGCGCGCTACTCAGTAACGCGCCACTCCGACGGGATTAACGAGTGCCGTAAACGACGATGGTTTTACCGTGTGCGGAGATCAGGTTCTGATCTTCCAGCATCTTCAGAATGCGTCCCACGGTTTCACGAGAACAGCCGACAATCTGACCGATTTCCTGACGGGTAATTTTGATTTGCATACCGTCCGGGTGAGTCATGGCATCCGGTTGTTTTGCCAGGTTCAGCAGAGTCTGTGCAATGCGGCCCGTCACGTCGAGGAACGCCAGGTTGCCCACTTTCTCTGAAGTGACTTGCAGACGACGCGCCATCTGTGCAGACAGACGCATCAGAATGTCCGGGTTTACCTGAATCAATTGGCGAAATTTTTTGTACGAAATTTCAGCCACTTCACAGGCGGTTTTCGCACGTACCCATGCGCTACGTTCCTGGCCCTCTTCAAACAGGCCCAGTTCGCCAATAAAATCACCCTGATTCAGATAGGAGAGGATCATTTCTTTACCCTCTTCGTCTTTGATCAGCACTGCCACAGAGCCTTTAACGATGTAGTACAGCGTTTCCGCTTTTTCACCCTGGTGAATAAGCGTGCTCTTGGATGGGTACTTATGAATGTGGCAATGAGACAAGAACCATTCGAGAGTCGGGTCTGTTTGCGGTTTGCCAAGCACCATGCGCGGTTATCCTCTGTTATAAGCTTTCTCCAGAGCCAGATAACGCCGCTGTCTCTGGATTGCCGAAATATGCTTCCCGCTACCTGGGAAGGGGCTATCAACTGTACTGCACGGTAATGTGACGTCCTTTGCATACATGCAGTACATCAATGTATTACTGTAGCATCCTGACTGTTTTAGCATAGCTTTCGCTTTGTGTCTCCTGGTGTCTCGCTTCAGCATGACCCAGGTCGCCTTCCGTTGCGCGATTTGGTTAGTACGCGTACTCTGTCAGGAAAATTGACGCAGTGGAGTAGCAAAAATGCAAGCGCGAGTGAAGTGGGTCGAAGGGTTAACTTTTCTGGGCGAATCCGCCTCTGGTCACCAGATTTTAATGGACGGCAACTCAGGCGATAAAGCGCCAAGTCCGATGGAAATGGTGTTGATGGCGGCGGGGGGCTGTAGCGCCATCGATGTGGTTTCTATCCTGCAAAAGGGGCGTCAGGATGTGGTCGATTGTGAAGTAAAATTGACCTCTGAACGCCGCGAAGAGGCACCACGCCTGTTTACGCACATTAATCTGCATTTTATCGTCACCGGTCGCGACCTGAAAGACGCAGCGGTTTCGCGTGCGGTAGATCTCTCTGCCGAGAAATATTGTTCAGTGGCGTTGATGCTGGAAAAAGCGGTGAATATTACTCACTCGTATGAAGTGGTTGCCGCGTGATTTGATGTCAGGAGTACGATGCCGGATAATTGTTTATCCGGCATATTAGCAGAGTTACTCGATTTTCTTTCCTTCCATCAATCGTTGCACCAGTGGCAGCATAATTAACTCCATTGCCAGACCCATTTTACCGCCCGGCACCACTAATGTATTGATGTGGGAAATGAATGAGCCCTGCAACATCGCCAGCAGCCAGGGGAAATCGATCCCTTCCAGATTACGAAAATGGATCACCACAAAGCTTTCATCCAGCGACGGGATAGCTTTTGCCGCGAACGGGTTTGAGGTGTCAACGGTGGGGACGCGCTGGAAGTTAAGATGGGTGCGGGAAAACTGCGGTGTGATGTAGTTGATATAGTCTTCCATTGAGCGCACTACTGAGTCCATCACTGCTTCTCGTGAGTGCCCGCGCTCGCTGGTGTCGCGGATCAGTTTTTGAATCCACTCAAGGTTAACGATAGGCACCACGCCAACCAGTAAATCCACATGCTGCGCAACGTTATGATGTGGCGTGACGACGCCACCGTGTAGCCCTTCATAAAACAGTACATCAGTGGGTTCCGGTAAAGGTTGCCATGGGGTGAATGTTCCCGGCACCTGATTCCACGGTACGGCTTCGTCGTACGTATGCAGATATTTGCGTGATTTTCCTTTGCCGCTCTGACCGTATTCAATGAAGGTTTGTTCCAGCAGGCCGAAGTCGTTAGCTTCGGGGCCAAAGTAGCTGATATGCCGCCCGGCATCACGCGCCTTGCGGATCGCCATGTCCATTTCCGGGCGCGTGTAACGGTGAAAACTGTCGCCTTCCACCTCAGCTGCATGCAGATTTAACTGCGCGAATATTTTACGAAACGCGAGACTGGTGGTGGTGGTCCCCGCGCCGCTGGATCCTGTTACCGCAATGACCGGATGTTTGGCAGACATAGTAACTCCATGACTTAGCTATCATTATTATCTCGTCCGCCGACGGCTGCAGGTTATTCGCGAAACTGACTGCGCGGCATGATATTGACCGTTTCGTGCAGCTCCGACCATACCAGCACCGCTTCTCCGCACTGTAGCTGGCGTTTGACGTCGGCGACTTTCTGTTCAAGTGTACGCTCATGTTCACCATAATCGGTGCCTTCGCGTAACACAAAACTTTCAATTAAATTTTCCAGCGTTTCGGGGGAGAGTTCTTGCCACGGAATCAACATGATTTCGCCTCCAGATACGTTGTTAACCAGTCAGGAATGCGTGACTCCAGCCACATTTGCGGATGAAATAATGTACCGCCAAGAAAGCCAACATGACCACCATGTTCAGTCAGTTGATACTCCACCTGCGGGGGGAGATTTTCCGGTTTCGGGATCACCTGATGATCCATAAACGGATCGTCTTTGGCGTGAATAATCAGTGTCGGTTTGGCGATCTGGTTCAGCATCGGCATGGCGCTACACTGACGATAATAGTCGATAGCGTCAGCGTAGCCGTGAATTCTGGCGGTGATCAGATCGTCAAATTCACGGATGCGACGTACCGATTTTAACTGTGCGAGATTAATCGGCAGCGTACCGGGATAGGCTGCCAGTTTGCGCGCAGCATTGGCTTTTAACAGGTTCAGCAAGTAACGCTGATAAACGCGGGAAAAGCCCTTTTCCATATGATAACTACAGGCTTCCAGCATAAATGGCGCGGAGACAATTACCGCTGCATCAATCGGGAGGTTATTACCTTCTTTTGCCAGCAAACAGGCGAGCATATTACCGCCGAGCGAATAGCCGACGGCAGCCGTTGGCGCATGTCCAAATTCGCGCTGCAGCCAGCGTAAAAACCAGCTGGCGTCTTCGGTTTCGCCCGAATGGTAAATGCGGTGCATACGGTTTGGTTCACCGCTGCATCCGCGAAAATGCATCACCACGCCCAGCCAGCCGCGTTTTTGCGCCGCCTCGACCAGACCGTGGGCGTAAGGGCTATTGAGGCTGCCCTCCAGCCCGTGAAACACCACTAAACGCGGTTTCTGTTTCGACTGGGCAGGGTCTTCACTCCATGCGAGATCGACAAAATCGCCGTCGGGCAACTCCAGTCGCTGCCAGTGCGGGGTGAATTTCACCTTGCGACGAAACAGACGCGGCAGCATGGTTTGCAGATGACAATTGCTAAAGCCGCGCATAGGGGTGAATTCAGCACTGCTGCTGAATTCATTGGCATCGGTCGTCGTTATCTGCGCCATCAGTTGCTTTGGCCTTCCAGCAGCATCTGCTCAAGCTGCTCCTGGGCTTCCAGCCACGCCATTTCGCACTCTTCCAGGCCGGATTTGGCGCTGGCTTGCTGTTGCAGGCAGGCGGTCAACTCCGCTTTACGGCTTTGATCGTACAGTTCGCTGTCGCCGAGTTTCTCTTCCGCCTGCGCCAGTTGCGCGTTCAGCTTCTCCATCTCTTTTTCCAGACGGGCGATTTCTTTACGCAGTGGCTGGGTTTGCGCACGCAGCTCCGCTTCCCGACGCTTCTGGTCTTTACGTGCCTGGGCGCTGTTCGCGTTCTCTTTTGGCGCGTCGTCGGTCTGGTTTTCCTGCTTTTGAACGTCGCTCAACCACTGTTGATAATCTTCCAGATCGCCGTCGAACGGTTCGACTTTACGATCGTGAACCAGATAGAGATCGTCAGTGGTGGAACGCAACAAATGGCGGTCGTGCGAAACGACAACCAATGCGCCTTCAAACTCGATTAACGCTTCAGTCAGTGCCTGGCGCATGTCGAGGTCAAGGTGGTTAGTCGGTTCGTCGAGCAGCAGTAGATTCGGACGCTGCCAGACGATTAATGCCAGCACCAGGCGGGCTTTTTCCCCACCGGAGAAACGGCGCGTTTCTTCCGTCACTTTATCGCCCTGGAAACCAAAGCCGCCGAGGTAATCACGCAGTTTTTGTTCTAGTTCCTGCGGTGCTAAACGTGCCAGATGTTGAATAGGCGATTCGTCGGCGCGCAGGTATTCAAGTTGATGCTGGGCGAAGTAACCGAGTTTGATCCCTTTCGCCAGGCCAATTTCACCGCTGACAGGCGCAAGTTCTCCGGCTAACAGTTTGATTAATGTCGATTTACCCGCGCCATTGCGGCCTAACAGACCAATGCGCGAACCCGGCACCAGATTCAGTTTAATCGAGTCGAGAATAATGCGATCGCCATAACCTGCGCTGACCTTTTCCATTTTCAACAACGGATTAGGCAGGCTTTCCGGCGCGCGGAAGCTAAAGCGGAACGGGTTGTCGACGTGCGCGGGGGCAATCAGCTCCATACGCTCGAGCATCTTAATACGGCTCTGGGCCTGCTTCGCTTTGGTGGCTTTGGCACGGAAACGGTCGATATAACTTTGCAGATGTGCCACGCGCTCTTGCTGGCTTTCATACATCGCCTGTTGCTGCGCCAGACGGGTGGCGCGCTGTACTTCAAACGAGCTGTAGTTGCCGGTGTACTCGAACATGTTTTGTTGTTCGATATGAATAATTTTATCAACGATCGGATCGAGGAAGTCTCGGTCGTGGGAGATCAGGATCAGCGTGCCCTGATAGCTCTTCAGCCATTTTTCCAGCCAGATAACAGCATCGAGATCGAGGTGGTTAGTTGGTTCGTCGAGCAGCAGCAAGTCTGAACGGCAAATCAGCGCCTGGGCGAGGTTAAGACGCATACGCCAGCCACCGGAGAAATCACTTACCGGGCGCTCCAGTTGTTCATTGCTGAAACCGAGGCCGTGCAGCAGGCTGGCGGCGCGGGAGCGAATGCTCCATGCGTCAATAGCATCCAGCTTGCCATGAATGGTCGCAATGGCGTGCCCGTCGTTACGTTCGTTGGCGTCGTGTAGCTGCGCTTCCAGTTGACGATATTCACGGTCGCCGTCAATGACATATTCCAGCGCCGCTTGCGGTAGCGCTGGTGTTTCCTGATTCACCCACGCCAGTTGCCAGCTTCCTGGAAAGGTGTAGCTGCCGCCGTCGGCGCTGATTTCATTTTTCAGCAATGCCAGCAGGGTAGATTTACCACAGCCGTTTTTACCCACCAGGCCGACTTTCTGCCCGGGGTTGATGGTGGCGGTGGCATTATCCAGCAGGACGCGCACGCCGCGACGAATTTGTAACGAGGAGAAAACAATCATAAGGCGCCGTATGTTCAGACTATGTTAACTTATCATTATGATAATGTAATGTATGGGCGAGCTGCCGCACCGGGCGCAATGGTAGCCCAAAACAGCGACTATACACAAAAACCATACCGGGAGGGGGATGATGTCTCAGCCAGCGAAAGTTTTGCTGCTGTATGCCCATCCGGAATCTCAGGACTCGGTGGCAAACCGGGTGCTGCTTAAACCGGCCACGCAGCTCAGCAATGTTACCGTGCACGACCTTTATGCGCACTATCCCGATTTTTTTATTGATATCCCCCGTGAGCAGGCATTACTGCGCGAGCACGAGGTGATTGTCTTTCAGCACCCTCTTTATACCTATAGCTGCCCGGCGCTACTGAAAGAGTGGCTGGACCGGGTATTAAGCCGTGGTTTTGCCAGCGGGCCGGGAGGAAACCAACTGGCGGGAAAGTACTGGCGTAGCGTGATTACCACCGGCGAGCCGGAAAGTGCTTACCGTTATGACGCATTGAATCGCTACCCGATGAGCGATGTTCTGCGCCCCTTTGAGCTGGCGGCGGGCATGTGCCGGATGCATTGGTTAAGTCCCATCATTATTTACTGGGCGAGACGGCAAAGCGCACAGGAGCTGGCAAGTCACGCCAGAGCCTACGGTGACTGGCTGGCAAATCCGCTGTCTCCGGGAGGCCGCTGATGGAAGGTTCCGATTTTTTACTCGCGGGAGTGCTGTTTCTCTTCGCGGCGGTGGCTGCGGTGCCGCTGGCATCGCGGCTGGGTATTGGTGCAGTGTTGGGATATTTGCTGGCAGGGATTGCAATTGGCCCGTGGGGGCTGGGGTTTATTAGCGACGTCGATGAGATCCTCCACTTTTCGGAACTCGGCGTGGTATTCCTGATGTTTATCATCGGGCTGGAGTTGAATCCTTCCAAGCTTTGGCAACTGCGCCGCTCGATTTTTGGCGTAGGCGCGGCACAGGTGCTGTTAAGCGCGGCGTTGCTGGCGGGATTATTGATGCTGACGGATTTCGCCTGGCAGGCGGCGGTGGTCGGTGGCATTGGCCTTGCGATGTCTTCAACTGCAATGGCGTTGCAATTGATGCGTGAGAAAGGGATGAATCGCAGCGAATCTGGACAGCTAGGTTTTTCGGTTTTGCTGTTTCAGGATCTGGCGGTGATCCCGGCGCTAGCGTTAGTACCGCTGCTGGCGGGATCGGCAGATGAACATTTTGACTGGATGAAGATCGGCATGAAGGTGCTGGCGTTTGTTGGCATGCTGATTGGTGGGCGCTATTTACTGCGTCCGGTATTCCGTTTTATTGCAGCTTCTGGTGTGCGGGAAGTGTTCACCGCTGCGACACTGCTGCTGGTGTTGGGTTCCGCATTGTTTATGGATGCGCTGGGGTTGTCGATGGCGCTCGGTACGTTTATTGCGGGCGTGCTGCTGGCGGAAAGTGAATATCGCCATGAGCTGGAAACGGCTATCGATCCGTTCAAAGGCTTGCTGCTCGGACTGTTTTTTATCTCTGTCGGCATGTCGCTCAACCTCGGAGTGCTTTATACCCATCTGTTGTGGGTAGTGATAAGCGTGGTTGTGCTGGTGGCGGTGAAAATTCTCGTGCTGTATTTACTGGCGCGGCTGTATGGCGTGCGTAGCTCAGAGCGGATGCAGTTTGCTGGCGTGTTGAGTCAGGGCGGCGAGTTTGCCTTTGTCCTCTTTTCTACCGCTTCTTCACAACGCTTATTCCAGGGCGACCAGATGGCGCTATTGCTGGTGACGGTGACGCTTTCCATGATGACCACGCCGCTGCTGATGAAGCTGGTGGATAAATGGCTATCCCGCCAGTTTAACGGACCGGAAGAAGAAGACGAAAAACCGTGGGTCAACGATGATAAACCCCAGGTCATAGTCGTGGGCTTCGGACGTTTTGGTCAGGTGATTGGTCGTTTGTTGATGGCAAATAAAATGCGCATTACCGTGCTGGAGCGGGATATCAGCGCCGTTAACCTGATGCGCAAATATGGCTACAAAGTTTATTACGGCGACGCCACGCAGGTAGATCTTTTACGTTCTGCGGGTGCAGAGGCCGCTGAGTCTATCGTCATTACCTGTAACGAACCGGAAGACACCATGAAGCTGGTGGAGATTTGCCAGCAACACTTCCCGCATTTGCATATTCTTGCGCGAGCGCGCGGACGTGTGGAAGCGCATGAGTTATTACAGGCAGGGGTGACGCAGTTTTCTCGTGAGACATTCTCCAGTGCGTTAGAGCTGGGGCGCAAAACGCTGGTCACGCTTGGCATGCATCCGCATCAGGCACAGCGGGCACAACTGCATTTTCGTCGCCTGGATATGCGAATGTTGCGGGAGCTCATACCGATGCATGCCGATACCGTACAAATTTCTCGCGCCAGGGAAGCCCGACGCGAACTGGAAGAGATTTTCCAGCGTGAAATGCAACAAGAACGACGCCAGCTGGATGGCTGGGATGAATTTGAGTAGAGGATAACGATGGCAATCCGAAAACGTTTTATTGCGGGAGCAAAATGCCCGGCCTGTCAGGCGCAGGATTCAATGGCGATGTGGCGCGAAAATAATATTGATATTGTTGAATGCGTTAAGTGCGGACATCAGATGCGAGAAGCAGACAAAGAAGCCCGCGATCATGTTCGCAAAGATGAGCAAGTGATCGGGATTTTTCATCCGGACTAGCGATATGCGCCGAGATTTTTTAAGCTAGTGAGTACACGGCTGCAGAATTCCGCTACAATCTGCGCCACTATTCTTCCCATGCTCAGGAGATATCATGAAAGTAGCAAAAGACCTGGTGGTCAGCCTGGCCTATCAGGTACGTACAGAAGACGGTGTGTTGGTTGATGAGTCTCCGGTGAGTGCGCCGCTGGACTACCTGCATGGTCACGGTTCCCTGATCTCTGGCCTGGAAACGGCGCTGGAAGGTCATGAAGTTGGCGACAAATTTGATGTCGCTGTTGGTGCGAACGACGCTTATGGTCAATACGACGAAAACCTGGTGCAGCGCGTTCCTAAAGATGTATTTATGGGCGTTGATGAACTGCAGGTAGGTATGCGCTTCCTGGCTGAAACCGACCAGGGTCCGGTACCGGTTGAAATCACTGCGGTTGAAGACGATCACGTTGTGGTTGACGGTAACCACATGCTGGCTGGTCAGAACCTGAAATTCAACGTTGAAGTTGTGGCGATTCGCGAAGCAACTGAAGAAGAGCTGGCCCATGGTCACGTTCACGGCGCGCACGATCATCACCACGATCACGACCACGACGGTTGCTGCGGTGGTCATGGCCACGATCACGGTCATGAGCACGGTGGTGAAGGCTGCTGTGGCGGTAAAGGTAACGGCGGCTGCGGTTGCCACTAATACCGAAAAAGTGACAAAAAAGCGGGGAATCCCCGCTTTTTTTACGCCTCAATAATGTGGCGGTGGCGTTTCTTCAGCCTGCGACGCGATGTTCGACGGCTGGCTGGCTTTTAGCTTCTCGGTCAGCAGACGCAGATGATCGCGCAGTTTCGCCATCTCCATTTCATGAGCGGTCACCGTGACGTTCAGTTCTTCAATGGTGATTTCCTGAAAAGCCAGTCGGCTCTCCAGCTCTGCCAGGCGTGCTTCCAATGATAAATCCTGCATGATTCACCTCTTTTGTCGAATGGTCGCCGCGGATTCTACTTAACTTTGCTGCCCGAGACAGCACTCATTTCGCGGTCATCGAAACTAATTTAAACAAAAAGAGTCTGAAAATAGATGATAATAGGGCGTGTCTGTATGTAGATTTGTTCGACAACGCTTTATAGTACCCTTCTGATAATAGTTAACCCTGGGGTGAGATGCCCCGATCCTGGAGATATGGATGAAATCACTGTTTAAAGTAACGCTGCTGGCGACCACAATGGCCGTTGCCCTGCATGCACCGATCACTTTTGCTGCTGAAGCTGCAAAACCTGCTACAACTGCTGACAGCAAAGCAGCGTTCAAAAATGACGATCAGAAATCAGCTTATGCACTGGGTGCTTCGCTGGGTCGTTACATGGAAAACTCTCTTAAAGAACAAGAAAAACTGGGCATCAAACTGGATAAAGATCAGCTGATCGCGGGTGTTCAGGATGCATTTGCTGATAAGAGCAAACTCTCCGACCAAGAGATCGAACAGACACTGCAAGCATTCGAAGCTCGCGTGAAGTCTTCTGCTCAGGCGAAGATGGAAAAAGACGCGGCAGATAACGAAGCGAAAGGTAAAGAGTACCGCGAGAAATTTGCCAAAGAGAAAGGTGTGAAAACCTCTTCAACTGGTCTGGTTTATCAGGTAGTAGAAGCCGGTAAAGGCGAAGCACCGAAAGACAGCGATACTGTTGTCGTGAACTACAAGGGTACGCTGATCGACGGTAAAGAGTTCGACAACTCTTACACCCGTGGTGAACCGCTCTCTTTCCGTCTGGACGGTGTTATTCCGGGTTGGACAGAAGGTCTGAAGAACATCAAGAAAGGCGGTAAGATCAAACTGGTTATTCCACCAGAACTGGCTTACGGCAAAGCGGGTGTTCCGGGGATCCCACCGAATTCTACCCTGGTGTTTGACGTAGAGCTGCTGGATGTGAAACCAGCGCCGAAGGCTGATGCAAAGCCGGAAGCTGATGCGAAAGCCGCAGATTCTGCTAAAAAATAAGCATTAAGAACCGCCGCCTGACCAGGCGGCGGTTTTTTTATTACAGGCCGGATATAATTAGTGCTGGAAAGCGGAACCTCCGCTGTATTAATTTAGTTACCCGCATCATTAATGAGCCTGCCCTGAAAAGTTAACGACAGGCTCCTGAAAAGGAGTGTTTTTTTTCATGTCCAGGTCGCTTTTAACCAACGAAACCAGTGAGTTGGATTTACTGGATCAACGTCCTTTCGACCAGACCGATTTTGATATTCTGAAATCCTACGAAGCGGTGGTGGACGGGTTAGCGATGCTTATTGGCTCCCACTGTGAAATCGTTTTGCACTCTTTGCAGGATCTAAAATGTTCAGCCATACGCATTGCTAACGGTGAACATACAGGCCGGAAGATTGGTTCGCCAATTACCGACCTGGCGCTACGTATGCTGCACGATATGACGGGAGCGGATAGCAGCGTTTCTAAATGCTACTTTACTCGCGCCAAAAGCGGCGTATTAATGAAGTCCCTGACTATCGCGATTCGTAACCGCGAACAGCGTGTAATTGGTCTGCTGTGCATCAATATGAATCTTGATGTTCCCTTCTCGCAGATTATGAGCACTTTTGTGCCGCCAGAAACCCCGGATGTCGGTTCAAGCGTCAACTTTGCCTCTTCTGTTGAAGATCTGGTTACCCAAACGCTGGAGTTCACCATCGAAGAAGTGAATGCCGATCGCAATGTTTCTAATAACGCCAAAAATCGTCAGATCGTGCTGAATCTCTACGAGAAAGGGATCTTCGATATTAAAGATGCGATCAACCAGGTTGCTGACCGTCTGAACATCTCCAAACATACTGTCTATCTCTACATCCGCCAGTTCAAGAGCGGTGATTTCCAGGGGCAAGATAAGTAATGCGTTTTGCCATCGTGGTGACCGGACCAGCATACGGTACGCAACAGGCGAGTAGTGCTTTTCAGTTTGCGCAGGCGCTGATAGCTGAAGGCCATGAGTTAAGCAGCGTCTTTTTCTATCGGGAAGGGGTCTATAACGCTAACCAATTGACCTCACCGGCAAGCGACGAATTTGACCTTGTGCGCGGCTGGCAACAACTGAATGCGCAACATGGTGTGGCGCTGAATATCTGCGTAGCGGCAGCGTTACGCCGCGGTATCGTCGATGAAACTGAAGCAGGAAGGCTGCGATTGGCCTCGTCAAACCTTCAGCCGGGATTTACCTTAAGTGGACTTGGCGCGCTGGCGGAAGCCTCGCTGACCTGTGACAGGGTGGTACAGTTCTGATGAAACGAATTGCGTTTGTTTTTTCTACTGCGCCTCATGGTACCGCTGCAGGCCGGGAAGGTTTAGATGCTTTACTGGCAACTTCCGCATTAACTGACGATCTGGCTGTCTTCTTTATTGCTGATGGCGTTTTTCAGCTGTTGCCAGGACAAAAGCCCGATGCAGTGCTGGCGCGTGATTACATTGCCACTTTTAAATTGTTGGGTCTGTACGACATTGAACAGTGCTGGGTTTGTGCGGCTTCACTGCGCGAACGCGGGTTAGATCCGCAGACCCCCTTTGTTGTCGAAGCCACGCCGCTCGAAGCAGATGCCTTACGCCGCGAACTCGCCAACTACGATGTTATTTTGAGGTTTTGAGGCGTTTATGCTGCACACATTACATCGTTCACCCTGGCTGACGGATTTTGCTGCGCTGTTGCGTCTACTCAGTGAAGGCGACGAACTGCTATTATTGCAAGATGGTGTAACTGCCGCAGTTGACGGTAACCGCTACCTTGAAAGTCTGCGTAATGCCCCCATTAAGGTCTATGCCCTGAACGAAGACCTTATTGCCCGCGGTTTGACTGGTCAAATTTCGAACGACATCATTCCCATTGACTATACTGATTTCGTCAGACTTACGGTTAAGCACTCCAGCCAGATGGCCTGGTGATGGCGGGATCGTTGTATATTTCTTGACACCTTTTCGGCATCGCCCTAAAATTCGGCGTCCTCATATTGTGTGAGGACGTTTTATTACGTGTTTACGAAGCAAAAGCTAAAACCAGGAGCTATTTAATGGCAACAGTTAACCAGCTGGTACGCAAACCACGTGCTCGCAAAGTTGCGAAAAGCAACGTGCCTGCGCTGGAAGCATGCCCGCAAAAACGTGGCGTATGTACTCGTGTATATACTACCACTCCTAAAAAACCGAACTCCGCGCTGCGTAAAGTATGCCGTGTTCGTCTGACTAACGGTTTCGAAGTGACTTCCTACATCGGTGGTGAAGGTCACAACCTGCAGGAGCACTCCGTGATCCTGATCCGTGGCGGTCGTGTTAAAGACCTCCCGGGTGTTCGTTACCACACCGTACGTGGTGCGCTTGACTGCTCCGGCGTTAAAGACCGTAAGCAGGCTCGTTCCAAGTATGGCGTGAAGCGTCCTAAGGCTTAATGGTTCTCCGTTAAGTAAGGCCAAACGTTTTAACTTAAATGTCAAACTAAACTCGTAGAGTTTTGGACAATCCTGAATTAACAACGGAGTATTTCCATGCCACGTCGTCGCGTCATTGGTCAGCGTAAAATTCTGCCGGATCCGAAGTTCGGATCAGAACTGCTGGCTAAATTTGTAAATATCCTGATGGTAGATGGTAAAAAATCTACTGCCGAATCTATCGTATACAGCGCGCTGGAGACCCTGGCTCAGCGTTCTGGTAAATCTGAACTGGAAGCATTCGAAGTAGCTCTCGAAAACGTGCGCCCGACTGTAGAAGTTAAGTCTCGCCGCGTTGGTGGTTCTACTTATCAGGTACCAGTTGAAGTCCGTCCGGTTCGTCGTAATGCTCTGGCAATGCGTTGGATCGTTGAAGCTGCTCGTAAACGCGGTGATAAATCCATGGCTCTGCGCCTGGCGAACGAACTTTCTGATGCTGCAGAAAACAAAGGTACTGCAGTTAAGAAACGTGAAGACGTTCACCGTATGGCCGAAGCCAACAAGGCGTTCGCACACTACCGTTGGTAATCCCTTCGGAGTTTTAGTCACCAGGCGGGCGCTTCCAGTAAGCAGCCCGCTTTGGGCTACTTAAATTGAACGCCTAAAAGATAAACGAGGAAACAAATGGCTCGTACAACACCCATCGCACGCTACCGTAACATCGGTATCAGTGCGCACATCGACGCCGGTAAAACCACTACTACCGAACGTATTCTGTTCTACACCGGTGTAAACCATAAAATCGGTGAAGTTCATGACGGCGCTGCAACCATGGACTGGATGGAGCAGGAGCAGGAACGTGGTATTACCATCACTTCCGCTGCGACTACTGCATTCTGGTCTGGTATGGCTAAGCAGTATGAGCCGCATCGCATCAACATCATCGACACCCCGGGGCACGTTGACTTCACAATCGAAGTAGAACGTTCCATGCGTGTTCTCGATGGTGCGGTAATGGTTTACTGCGCAGTTGGTGGTGTTCAGCCGCAGTCTGAAACCGTATGGCGTCAGGCAAACAAATATAAAGTTCCGCGCATTGCGTTCGTTAACAAAATGGACCGCATGGGTGCGAACTTCCTGAAAGTTGTTAACCAGATCAAAACCCGTCTGGGCGCGAACCCGGTTCCGCTGCAGCTGGCGATTGGTGCTGAAGAACATTTCACCGGTGTTGTTGACCTGGTGAAAATGAAAGCTATCAACTGGAACGATGCTGACCAGGGCGTAACCTTCGAATACGAAGATATCCCGGCAGACATGGTTGAACTGGCTAACGAATGGCACCAGAACCTGATCGAATCCGCAGCTGAAGCTTCTGAAGAGCTGATGGAAAAATACCTGGGTGGTGAAGAACTGACTGAAGAAGAGATTAAAGGTGCTCTGCGTCAGCGCGTTCTGAACAACGAAATCATCCTGGTAACCTGTGGTTCTGCGTTCAAGAACAAAGGTGTTCAGGCGATGCTGGATGCGGTAATTGATTACCTGCCATCCCCGGTTGACGTACCTGCGATCAACGGTATCCTGGACGACGGTAAAGATACTCCGGCTGAACGTCACGCAAGTGATGACGAGCCGTTCTCTGCTCTGGCGTTCAAAATCGCTACCGACCCGTTTGTTGGTAACCTGACCTTCTTCCGTGTTTACTCCGGTGTGGTTAACTCTGGTGATACCGTACTGAACTCCGTGAAAGCTGCACGTGAGCGTTTCGGTCGTATCGTTCAGATGCACGCTAACAAACGTGAAGAGATCAAAGAAGTTCGCGCGGGCGACATCGCTGCTGCTATCGGTCTGAAAGACGTAACCACTGGTGACACCCTGTGTGACCCGGATGCGCCGATCATTCTGGAACGTATGGAATTCCCTGAGCCGGTAATCTCCATCGCAGTTGAACCGAAAACCAAAGCTGACCAGGAAAAAATGGGTCTGGCTCTGGGCCGTCTGGCTAAAGAAGACCCGTCTTTCCGTGTATGGACTGACGAAGAATCTAACCAGACCATCATCGCGGGTATGGGCGAACTGCACCTCGACATCATCGTTGACCGTATGAAGCGTGAATTCAACGTTGAAGCGAACGTAGGTAAACCGCAGGTTGCTTACCGTGAAACTATCCGCCAGAAAGTTACCGATGTTGAAGGTAAACACGCGAAACAGTCTGGTGGTCGTGGTCAGTATGGTCATGTTGTTATCGACATGTACCCGCTGGAGCCGGGTTCAAACCCGAAAGGCTACGAGTTCATCAACGACATTAAAGGTGGTGTAATCCCTGGCGAATACATCCCGGCCGTTGATAAAGGTATCCAGGAACAGCTGAAAGCAGGTCCGCTGGCAGGCTACCCGGTAGTAGACATGGGTATTCGTCTGCACTTCGGTTCTTACCATGACGTTGACTCCTCTGAACTGGCGTTTAAACTGGCTGCTTCTATCGCCTTTAAAGAAGGCTTTAAGAAAGCGAAACCAGTTCTGCTTGAGCCGATCATGAAGGTTGAAGTAGAAACTCCGGAAGAGAACACCGGTGACGTTATCGGTGACTTGAGCCGTCGTCGTGGTATGCTCAAAGGTCAGGAATCTGAAGTTACTGGCGTTAAGATCCACGCTGAAGTACCGCTGTCTGAAATGTTCGGATATGCAACTCAGCTGCGTTCTCTGACCAAAGGTCGTGCATCATACACCATGGAATTCCTGAAGTATGATGAAGCGCCGAGTAACGTTGCTCAGGCCGTAATTGAAGCCCGTGGTAAATAAGCCTAAGGGTTAATACCAAAGTCCCGTGCTCTCTCCTGAAGGGGAGAGCACTATAGTAAGGAATATAGCCGTGTCTAAAGAAAAATTTGAACGTACAAAACCGCACGTTAACGTTGGTACTATCGGCCACGTTGACCACGGTAAAACTACTCTGACCGCTGCAATCACCACCGTACTGGCTAAAACCTACGGCGGTGCTGCTCGTGCATTCGACCAGATCGATAACGCGCCGGAAGAAAAAGCTCGTGGTATCACCATCAACACTTCTCACGTTGAATATGACACCCCGACCCGTCACTACGCACACGTAGACTGCCCGGGGCACGCCGACTATGTTAAAAACATGATCACCGGTGCTGCTCAGATGGA
>NZ_VNXE01000018.1:0-406 GCF_009820115.1 Escherichia sp. HH41S | reverse complement strand
GCGAAGGAAGTGATCACCCGCACGGTGAAAGTCACCAATGTGGGACGTCCGTCGATGGCAGAAGATCGCAGCACGGTGACGGCGACAACCGGCATGACGGTGACACCCGCCAGTGCTTCCGTAGTGAAAGGGCAGAGCACCACGCTGACCGTGGCATTCCAGCCGGAGGGCGCAACCGACAAGAGCTTCCGTGCGGTGTCTGCGGATAAAACAAAAGCCACCGTGTCGGTCAGTGGTATGACCATCACCGTGAAAGGTGTTGCTGCAGGCAAGGTCAACATTCCGGTCGTATCCGGTAATGGTGAGTTTGCTGCGGTTGCAGAAATCAACGTCACCGCCAGTTAATCCGGAGAGTCAGCGATGTTCCTGAAAACCGAATCATTTGAACATAACGGTGTGACCGTCA
>NZ_VNXE01000092.1:0-406 GCF_009820115.1 Escherichia sp. HH41S | reverse complement strand
GCGAAGGAAGTGATCACCCGCACGGTGAAAGTCACCAATGTGGGACGTCCGTCGATGGCAGAAGATCGCAGCACGGTAACAGCGGCAACCGGCATGACCGTGACGCCTGCCAGCACCTCGGTGGTGAAAGGGCAGAGCACCACGCTGACCGTGGCCTTCCAGCCGGAGGGCGTAACCGACAAGAGCTTTCGTGCGGTGTCTGCGGATAAAACAAAAGCCACCGTGTCGGTCAGTGGTATGACCATCACCGTGAACGGCGTTGCTGCAGGCAAGGTCAACATTCCGGTTGTATCCGGTAATGGTGAGTTTGCTGCGGTTGCAGAAATTACCGTCACCGCCAGTTAATCCGGAGAGTCAGCGATGTTCCTGAAAACCGAATCATTTGAACATAACGGTGTGACCGTCA